>CADBRG010000047.1 GCA_902797015.1 uncultured Lachnospiraceae bacterium | reverse complement strand
CTTAGAAATATGCCCAGTTAGCTCAGTTGGTAGAGCAGTGGACTGAAAATCCACGTGTCTCTGGTTCGATTCCGGAACTGGGCATTTCTAAAACTTAATACTATGGGGAATTAGCTCAGTTGGCAGAGCACTTGACTTTTAATCAAGTTGTCCGGGGTTCGAATCCCCGATTCCTCACTGTCGAGAGATCGTCAGAATCCAGTGTTTATGCGGGTTCTGGCGATTTTCTTTTGTATTCGAAAAAGGGTTCACCTGGTTCACTTTCATTCGATTTTTCGGGTTTAGCAGCAAAAATACGGTGCTGAACCTGATTGATCAGTGGTGCAGCGGCATCAGCAGAAGCAGAGAGTTCATAATGTTGAAGAATAGCCTGCTCTGTGTTTCCGTATAGTTTTCCAGCAAGTTCACGTGAACCGCCGGCATCCATTACGCCTGATTCGTGTGTGCGTCTGAACGCATGTGGTCCGCGGATGACCCCGGCAATAACAGGAATCTTTTCGTCCTCGTTTTCTGGACGCTTGCACATCAATAAATGAAATTGATACAGTGATCCAGGTCGGATCATGTCATACTCTCTTCCGGGTGAGGGGAAGAGCAGTTCATGACCCGGATAATATACGTTGTTTCTTTTTTTCAGCCGATCTAAAAATTCATGTATCATATCAGTGACCGGATAATAGCGTATGGAACCATTTTTTGGCATATTACGAATGCTGACCGTTCCGGTAGCTTCTACAAATATCTGTCTTCTCCAGATTGTGATCCGTCCGTCTTGGATATCAGACCATCTTAATACAGGGAGTTCTCCTTTGCGTGGCGCCATCAGTAAATTCAATTCATACGCCCATGCTCTGGAATCTGTTGGATGTTCTTCCTGCCACTTATGACATTCCCTCATTAATATTCTGAGTTCTTTGTCTGAGTATGCGCGTTTTTCAATCGGAGATGATTCCTGACAGAATGCGATAAAATCGTTTATCTCCACAAATGCCAATGGATCTGCATTGATCAACTTTAGTTTCATTGCACGCTTAAATACCATATTTGCAATGCTCGTGATGGCTTTCAGTCTTTTCTTCTTAATCCCTTTTTCAATGATTTCCTGCAGCCACTCCTCAATATCCATATCGGTAATATCGCATATAGGCATGGATGCAATATCATATGGTTCGAAAAAGTTTTTGAATTCGCGCTTATACCTTGCAATGGTGTTGTTGGTTGATGCAAGTTTGCCTTCGCCGGCGCCCTGTGCAAGATTTAATTTACGCTGCATTTCAATATTGAATACATCTTCAAACGTTTTTTTCTGTTCTCTTTCGATGGTTTTACAGCGTTCTATGATTTTCTTTTCCAGTGCTTCGCGGGTTGTTGCCTGCATTTTCTTTCCATCAATCTTAACCCAAAACTTACCTACACTTGGTCCTGATTTGAATTCATGGATCGGATGTTTTGCTAAAATTGCCCTTCTTTTATCCATCTCTTTACTCCTTTCGAGAAGGGCAGTCAATGTTTCAGTATCTACCATACCATTTTTCATCATCTGTTCCAAGGACGGATTAGTCATGTTATTTATAGAAGACTCGATAGAATTCATACCTTTACCTCTTTCGAAAACACTTACGATGGATTCGAATGCTAGGCAATGGCAAAGTGTGATTTTGGGGCCTGGAGGAAATATTGTGCATTTTTAATAAATCGAACAAACATTCGAGAAAACTATTGACGAACATATGTTCTGGTGTTATATTGTTAACACAACAGATTACGACTGGCTTTAGTGGCAGGTGAATATGTGATCTTCCGCCAAACGGATGCCAAAGACCATGGTTGAGATGGCGGTTGCGGATCCTAACTGAATCTGACATATTCACCAGGAAGTCACCAGCAAAGAATTTCAGAATGAAGGAAGACCACCCGTCTGAGAGGATTTGTTGAGAGTAAAAGTCGTCTTATCATTTTAGGCCAGACATATAGGCGGTGGAGTACGCCGCGAAACTGGTTCTATCAAAGAAAGACGCACCAAATAGGCAGTCAGATCTTTTGGGAAATATAATTTAATATAGTGAGATTACCGGAGGAATCGTCGGATTAGGCGAATCAGGATGAAACGAGGGCCTGCAGGGAACCTTCAGGGGCGACACCGGTTTTCAAGAGTTTGTGATGAACTGGACTTGGCAGAGAACCATTAAGAGTCGGGCAAAACGGAAGCATTATCCAAGGGGATAGTGTGTTCATTTTGCCAGGCTCTTTTTCGTGTTTTGTAAGTTCGGTGGATAAAAATTGAATAAGGATGTGCTTCCGTTTTCCAACTCGGAAAGGAAGCACATGAGATTTAATTATGGGTTGGAGAAAAAACGATTTGAGGAAAACTGGGAAAGATTAAGAAGGGAATATCGGGAAGCCGGAATGGATGAAGAAAGCATTCAGAAAATGTATGAGTATGACTGGGAAGATTTCAAAAGAGAGCGTACCTGGTGCAGACACAACTGCTTCCTAAACGACATGTATGGGAGCGGAAGGGATGGAGACTGTATTGAAGAAGAAGGCATGCATCCACTGCTTGTGCATCACAAGGATGCGATGACAAATGAAATGGAAACGATCGAGGAGATCTTCGGATGGATGGAAGACATTGAGGACGAAAAATTGTATCGGGCAGTCATGGCGCTCAATGATGATCAGAAGACCATCCTGACGATGAGAGTCTTCGAAGAGAAGACGATGAAGGAGATCGGCGAGGCATACGGGATCTCTGTCTGGTCTGTGGCAGACAGGATCAACGTTATTTACAAAAACATCAAAAAAGTTTACGCGTGACCCCAAAGGATGTTTTTGCGGATGCCTAGCAGAGGATGGCAGGTTCAAAGGGAAGCATTCCCTTTGTCCGGGTGCCGGAGTGAAACTGCCGGCGCGGGTCGAGGGCAAGGCCCCGCCCAGTTAAGTGATGAGAATCGTCACTTAGTACTGGGTATTACTTGCCGTCAGATGCTTGCTTTCAGAAGTTTTTCAGGCAAGGAATCAGGTTGTTAAGAACCGAAAGGGGGAAACGCGGATGAGACTGACAAGGCACAATGGCAGGTCAGGCAAAGACGGAACTTATAATCCGAAACACAATGACCGCAGCTTCGATGTGAGAAACAGTGAGCACATCGATGAGGAACGGGCAAAACAAAATATCTACTGGGACTGTTACCAGGGATATCATTTTCCAAAAGACCGCGAACAGGAGGATGAAGTAACACTTTCTTTTGAACGGGTGGAACAGATCTTTTATGAAAACCAATACGGGGATTACTGTGATGCGCAGCATGAACGGAACAGGAAGAACGGTCATTCTGAACGTGACCGGTCTCCGGATGATCTGCGTCTTCATAAAAAGACCTGTCCGGAAGAGACAGTGATCCAGATCGGGACGATGGAGAAGTCGGTTGATCCGGGAG
This sequence comes from uncultured Lachnospiraceae bacterium, assembly GCA_902797015.1. Taxonomy (GTDB): domain Bacteria; phylum Bacillota; class Clostridia; order Lachnospirales; family Lachnospiraceae; genus SY8519. The sequence continues at coordinate 18,781 of CADBRG010000047.1, read as the reverse complement.
TGTTGCTTCAGATCGCCACGGAGTTCTTTGAAGAATTCAACAGGCGGTTTGGGGAGCATGTGCACATCTTAAACTGGGCACTTCACATGGATGAATCGACGCCGCACATTCAGGAACGACATGTCTTCGACTGCAAAAACCGATACGGGGAGACTGCACCTCAGCAGGAAAAAGCATTAGAGGTTCTGGGATTTGAACTGCCTTACCCGGATAAAAGACCGGGAAAGACCAACAACAGGAAGATAACATTTGATGCGGCATGCAGGGAGATACTTTTTGATATCGCATTAGAGCATGGTCTGCATCTTGATAAGGAACCGGAGTATGGCGGCCGGGCTTATCTGGAAAAGCAGGATTATATCCTGATGAAGCAGAAAGAAAAACTGAAGCTCCAGGAGGATATGATCGAAGAAAAAGAGATCAGGCTGAATGATATTACGGTCAGGATCGAAAACGCAGAAGCGTTTGCGGATGAGGTGGCGGATATCGCATATGAAAATGCGGTGAATGCGGTATCAAAGATCGTGCGGGATGAGACCAGGAATGAAGATTTCAAACTGATCGCCGGCTTCCGGGAGTCGGTCATAAAAGATCCAAAGTTTGGAGACGGCGCAAGGAGATTTGCAGGAAAGCTGCTGGGAGATCTGATGCATAAGTTTAATGGCCTGACAAAGCAGATATCAGAAATCCTTGTAAAGACTTTTCGAAATCCAAAGGTGAAGGAAGAGGTCACCGTGCCGGTCAGGGAGTCTGTCTTAAAAGCATTGCGGCAAAACCGCGCATTGATCGACAGCCAGGAGTCTGAGCCGGTCAAAGATATTTCAAAAACAAAGAACAGAAATAAGGATATGGAACGCTGAGCGTTTGTTTGGAGGGGATGTATATGAGATCGTTTGAAGAACTAACGATGCATGTCACTGCCAGACAGGCGGCAGAAGCGTATGGGTTAAAACCGGACAGACGTGGAATGGTGCGATGTATCTTTCATCTGGACAAAGAGCCGAGCATGAAGGTGGATGAAAGATTCTACTGCTTTGGCTGCGGCCGTACCGGTGATGCGATCGATCTTACCGCTCAGTTATTTGGATCAGATCTAAGAGAAGCGGCAGAGAAACTGGCAGAGGATTTTGGGCTGACAGGTTTGGAGTACGTGCCGGATAAAAGAAAGAAATCCGAACAAAAAGCGGATTCGGAGAAAATAGCATCACAGGATGAGATCTGGAACAGGAAACTGGAATTTTACAAAGATATCCTGTTGCTCCAGCGGAGATTGCTGTGCCATTTTAAAGAGTATTATGCGCCCAAAACAATAGATGAGAAATGGGATGACCGGTTTTCACTGGCATTAGATAAGATGCCGGTTGTTGAATACCGGCTCGATATCCTTTTCTTTGGAACAGAAAAAGAGCAGAAGGGATTGATACAGGAAATGGAAAGAAGGGATGGAGATTGAATACCGATAAGGATAGATCAGAACAGGAACGGAAACAGGCGGTCGATAAGATGAACGAGATGGCAGACCCGGCAGTCATCACAGGAATCACAGAACATCTGACCAGGTCGCAGAACGGAACGGTCAAAGCGACGATGAATAATTATCTGACAGTGCTGCGGGAAGACCCGCTGTTAAAAGACAGCATCCGGTTTAACATCTTGCTGCAGAGAGCAGAGATCAGCAGACCGCGCTGGTGGAATGCAGGGCCGGAGCCGATGACAGACGCGGCAGAGAACTTCTTGTTTTTGTACTTTGAACAGTTTTATGAGATGGGAAATGATCGCAACATGCGAAAGGCACTTGATGTGGAAGCACATGATAAGAAATATCATCCGATCATAGAATACCTGGAGGGACTTACCTGGGACGGGATCCCGCGGATCCGCTTTGCGCTAAAGAAATATCTCGGGGCGGATGACTCGGATCTGGTCTATGAGAGTTTGAAGTACTTCATGATGGGAGCGATCTTTCGCATATATGATCCCGGGATCAAGTTTGATGAGATGCTCTGTCTGGTTGGGGCGCAGGGGGCAGGAAAATCGACTTTCTTCCGATTCCTGTCATTAAAGGATGAGTGGTTCTCAGATGATATCCGGAAGCTGAATGACAAAGATGTTTACGGCAAGCTGCGCGGGCACTGGATCATCGAGATGTCTGAGATGGTCGCAACCCTAAACGCCAAAAGCCTTGAAGAGATCAAGTCATTTCTCTCAAGACAGAAAGATGTATACCGGACACCATATGCCAGATATGATGAGGACCGGCCGAGGCAGTGTGTATTTGCCGGGACGACCAACACGGTACAGTTCCTGCCATTTGACCGGACCGGGGCAAGACGCTTCCTTCCGATCGAAGTCGGTCTGCATCAGCCTAAGAAGCACATCCTGGATGATGAAAAAGAAGCCAGAGAATATTTTGATCAGATGTGGGCCGAGGCATTTCAGATGTTTAAAGAGAGCGAGAGCCGGTCACAGATTTTGAAGATCCCAAAGGAGACCGCAAAAGAAATCGAAGCGAACCGGCGGACCTTCATGCAGGAGGACACCCGGGCAGGACAGGTTCAGGCATGGCTGGATGATTATGAGGGAGATTATGTTTGTTCCATCCAGATCTGGAAGGAAGTTTTTGCCAATGCATATGATGATACACCAAAGAAGTATGAGACCAATGAGATCTGTTCGATCATGGAGACGGGCATTGTCGGGTGGAAGCGGCACGGTATGCATCGTTTCACAAAGGAAGGATATGGAACGCAGAGAAGCTGGATCCGGATAGGAGTCAGCAAGGCTGCAGATGGTGTAAACGAAGTTGGAACAGACGGTTTTAAAACCCTCACAGAAGAGGAAGAACGGGCTGTTCCATTTAAATGACCAACAGAGAGAAGACTGTTTTAACCAGATAAACCATAAAATTTTGCCGTCTGGTTTACGTTTGTTTACACTTTCGTATACGGCAAAAACCGCTAAAATTGGGGATTCTACCGATGTATCTATACTGTAAACAAGGGTGTCTAAACAATTTTCATTTTCAAAGGAGCCAACCAGGACTGGCTGGCGAAGCTGTTTTGAAAAGAGTTTGAACATCCTTGTTTACAGTTTGTTGGTGCAGTTGTGATACCAAATATTAAGCGGATTGCCTTTTAATTTGATAATATCATCTACATTATAAAAGACTATTTTTTGCCATAGGGTTAATAGAGATATTTTCTCATGGACAATTGATATTGCAACAAATCAGTCTTGTCCTAGCAATTCGGTATCAGCATCTATTATTATTTCAGCAAACGGTTTTCCTTCAATGCAGGTGCTATCCAAGACATCATCCATTGTGGCAAATTCACCTAATAAGATATAATCTCGAGCTCCTGACTCATCATTTTTGCGATATAGCCCATAAGTGGCAATCCGTCCATCTGGTAACACAGTGTCTTTTGTTTCATACATGGATCCGGTTTGGAACCGATATTCAACTCGATTGTATGAAAAATCAAGACCTAACCAGTGATCATCTGATGGCGCCCATACACCTATGTACTGTGAAAGGAATTCTTCTAGGGATGAATATTCATTTTTTCTCATTTTAAGTGAAACTCCTTCTTTATTTGTTTTATTAATCTTTTTTCTTCTGCAGTTGGCGGAATTCCTGGATCGTTTTTGTTATGACTCATGTAAATATGTCGATGCGGTTTAACTCCTTTGTGAGCATGTGCAAAATCTATACTTATTGCTTGCTTATGATTTTCGTCATAGTAAGCAACATGTTTAAGTGCTCCATACTTGACAACTGCATAGATTCTTTCGGGAGTGTGAGAGTATTCCGGAGCCTTAACATTTGATGAGTCCTGAACGATAATCTTTACATTAGGATTGTTGCTTAGAACTCCAATTGATTTGTAATGTTGCCCGCCAGCTATAAAAGAGAAGTTACCGCTGTTTACGTCTACAAATGCACCTCTAGAACCCATTTATACAACCTCCTTAATTGTAAAGATTTTTGAAACTCCATCGAGACGCATTTGCTCGTGTTTGTTTTTCTGATAAAAGCAGTCTGTATATCTGAAATTGATAAAGGTTCCTTTCATTCCAGGTATCATATCCCCAAAGACAATTATAAGAGGAGGATTAATTCGGGATTTCATTTCATTAAATCCATTTAGGAAATCCGAGACTCGATTTTGACAACCTAGCGTGGATATAATAACGATGGATTCTTTTTCCACGCCACTAAAACAAAGATCATATGTATCAGGCAACGCCCATCCAATAGTTGGGATTGTTAAACAGTTATATGATTGCCATGTAACACCAAGCCATCTCGACATAAAGATGTTATGCCGAATTTCGTTAGTGTTCATCGTTGGATAGATACTGAAATCAGGAGTGGCTATAGCGGCAAACCCCTGAAATAATGCAATCTTCTTCAGGGGATCATTCCAAAGAGATAATAGGCGCTTGTCGTAATTAAACATTAGGACAAGAGTATCTTTGCTCGATGTTTTTGTAGATGCGTTTTGTAAGCCAATTGCTTTGAGATTGTTCCAATCAAGACACTCTATAGAGGTTTTCTTTATAACTGGCATATCAAATGAATCATACTCGCAATCCCCAAAGATAGGACGCACAACTTTGTATTTTTCATATTCATTTAATCCTTTGATCATGGAAGAACCTTTCTGACGCCATTTTCTGGCGTCTATGCTCATACAACAGGGCAATGAGTCTTCAGTATTTTACCCTGAGGTGAGTCTCCAAAGTCCTCCTAGAAGTTGCTAATACGAATAGGATTATTCAGAGACCTTTAGTTTGTGAAAAAGCTATGGACAAATTGCCAAATATGCCCTTAGACTATTGTTATTTCTCCGAAAACCCATTATAATATTATAGCTAATACGAATAGGATTATTCGGAGAGGGCACTGCTGTGATTACGCCAATAGTCATTGCAGTGCTTTCTTTTTCTCAAGCAATGGCATCACCTCCTTTAATTATGTCGCCGAAGAGCGGATAACTGTATATAAGCCGCTGATGATGAAACACCACATTTTTCTTGCACTTCGGGTACAGTCATAGATTTTATAAGATATGAGGATGCCAAGAGTTCGCCACCAAAGGCGTCTGCTTGCCACTCGGGATTTTCAAATGGCTTTAGTTGCTCTTCAGGGGCCAATCGGCAAAGTGCAATAGCGTCATCCTCATGTAAAAACAGATGACCAACTTCATGCGCAATGGTCAATCTATCACGTCCTTCTCCAGATGCAGCACGGAGATAAACATCTTCGCGGATTTTCATAAGATTTTTGTTAGGATACGTTTCACCATGCTTCCCACCCATTTCAAATCTGGGAACGACTTCAAACTGAAAATCTGGTATTAAGACAGGGAGGACATTTTCAACAAAGGGGAGAATCGGAAAGTATAATTCGTATTCCAGTCCGACCTTTCTCTTTAACAGCCTGACGAAGTGGCGAATGGCCACCCTTGATAGCGGATCAGCTTTAAAACAATTCATTTGTTGTCTCCTCTTAGAAGTATTTTTCGAATTTCCTCTACTTGTGCATCATCAATATTGTCAAAACGTCGTGCAAATGAAACCGCTAGTTCGCGTTTGTCGAGACTTGCATTGACAAGGTTCATTAGAATGGCATCTTCGGTTTCCGCAATTGCTGTAGTGAATTCTTGCCTTTGCATTTGATTAAGGTTATACAGGTTGCAAATTTTTTCGTTCCACGTTCCCGGCATATGTTTTTTACCGTTTTCAACTGCAGATAAGAAAGATACCGTCACGTCAAGTTTTTCGGCCATATCTTTTAGTATTTCTCCACGATCAATCCGCAACTTTTTAAGGAATTTTCCTATACTTGTCAACATGTGTCTTTCCTCCTTTTCCCTATAACCCTTCTGACTATGGTTATAATAACAGGTAAAGGAAGAGAAGTCAACCCGCAGGTTGAATAAATACACCGGTCAGAAAAGTGGCAAAAACATGGGGATTTTAGTATTATTTGTGATAGAAAATGAAGATGTTGTAGTCGATACATGAGATTGTTGTTTTTTGAGGAAATAAACATGTCTATAAATGAAGAATATCAGAAATTAATAGAAAAAAGGGAATCAATTGAGGGCGATATCGATTATGACAATAATCCTGTTATTCAGGAAATGATTAAATTATTGACCGACGACATTAATGCAACGGTATCGTTCCTGGATGCCGAGTGCACAGAGTCACAGTTTGTATGGATGAGCGAGATTTTTGATGAAATTGCTGAATATACAAGGAGTAAAGCGTTTATCCATGCACTCAGACGAACGGCACAGAAGTATCCAAACGCGACAGAGCAGTACAATATAGATTATTTCATAGACAGTGCTGAGGACTACGTAGATCTGGTTTAACACAATTAATCATTTTAGAGGATGAGGGTAAAGACAACGCACAAGAGGTTGAGGAAAGAGAAACATTGACTGCCCATGGTTAATAAGGTTCACTTATTGGTTCACTTTGTGTGTACTACTTCGGAAAACCCTGAAACTATGCGGTTTTCAAAGAAATTAATGTACTTCGAATCCCTGATTCCTCACTGCTCAGAGGTCGTCAGAATCCAGTGTTTATGCGGGTTCTGACGATTTTTTGTATTTGAATGTAACAAATCCCCAGGGAGACAGATCTCTCTGGGGATTTGTGATTGCTTGGACTTGCAGAAATCCTTTAATTGTCATCTTTCTTCTTCACTTGCGCAAGATATCTATACATGCTTGCATCTGAACAGCTAAGAGCTTCGGCAACTTCGTGCACGACGCCCTTTAACAGGAAGATGCCGTCAGCATCAAGCGCAGCTACTATTTCAAGCTTGTCTTCCGTGGAAAGTCTGCCGGTACTAAGTCCTCTTATCGCAAGCTCGTGGTGTACGGCATCAACTGCCACTTCTTTACTGGAACGACAGAATTTTTCAGGGTTTTCCGAAGATAAATCCGAATCTACTGGGGCAGGAGCAGAATCTTTTGCATGTAATTCCTCAAGGAATGAATCGGGATGTACAAGTGAGAGTAACTCTTTGGCTATTGATTCAACCCTGCTTCCGTCGTAATTAATACAGAGCATACCGATCGGCTCACCTTCATGCTTAATGAACATGGTGTTAGAGCGCAGAACCTTACCGTTGGCTGAAAGACCAAAATAATTCAGCCTGTAATCGGAATTCTCGTAGCTTTTATCCCTCAATATACTCAGTGCCATATTTGTAAGAGGCGCACCAACACTGCGTCCGCTTATATGAGCGTTCGCAACTGCTATGACGGAGCGGTTTTTATCTGTAAGGTCATGAAGTACTACCTCATAACTGGGTCCGAGGGCCTTTCCCAAAAATTCAGTCAATACAACATATTGTTGAAGTATTTGACGTGCATCGTCACCCATGAGATGCTTCCTTTCCCAATATAGTAAACTGTTATTTTTGAACTTTTCTCACTTAATTATATGAATTCTTCATTTTAGTGTCAACAAGACATGACTAGTGCCAATGTGAGATTCAATACGACAGTTACCTTTCATACATCAAATGATATTCAGCTGATTGAAATGAGACATTTTTCTCGCGAAATAATAAAATATTGTCAATAATGTTGATTGTATCGTCGTAATATGATAAATTTTTTATTAACGTTATATAAAATTACTGAATTTAGAAGGAAATAATGTCTTTTTACAGATACAACTGGTTGGAAAGGGAAAAGGAGGTAATGTAAACAAGAATAAATCTAGATGGGCATTATTATTAACTGAATATAATACTGTCCGCCAGTCGATAGTATGCAGGCTCCACGCTTTCGATGACCGGGGTATTTATAGATAATTAACTTACATTTTTTACAAGAAGGAGGAATAACTATTTTTTTTTTTAATGATACGGCGACCACCGAGATCTACACATTTGTAACAAGAAATCTGCCAACAGTTACAGCAGAGCAGAGGCTGGAGGCACTGAAAAGAACTCATTACAATGAATTCGCGTTTCCTGCCGGTCTTTTATACATCGATTGTCTGTCTGATTCCGGAACAACTGCAATGACTGACAAGCAGTGGTCGGCTATGTTTTTGGGAGACGAATCGTATGGAAGAAACAAAGGCTATTATATACTGCTTGATGCCATGCGTGATGTCTGGGAACGAGGAGACGATCAGAAGCGCCTTATTAATTATCTTAGAGACGGCATTGATACAGACGACGTAGAGAAGATGATGGAAGAGGTTTATCTCGTTGATCAGGAAGGCGGATTTTTTAATGGCGGTGCATTCCAGCTTGAACGGCCAAATGCATTCATCCTGCCGCAGGGCCGCTGCGCGGAATCTTTGCTGTTTGATGTGATCAAGCCGCTTCTTGCAAAAAAGTATCCGGGAAAGGTTTTTACGATCCCTTCGAATGCTCACTTTGATACTACTGAAGGAAACATTAAACAGATGGGTTCAATCCCCAGAAACCTGTTCCACAAAGAGATCCTTTTTGAGATTCCCGAAGGCGGAAAGTATGAGAAGAATCCGTTTAAAGGCAATATGGATCTTGAGAAACTCCAACAGCTTATTGATGCAGTGGGTGTTGAAAATGTTCCGATGATCTATTCCACGGTGACCAATAATTCCGTTTGTGGTCAGCCTGTATCAATGGCTAATATGAGGGCTGTATCAGAGATCGCTCACAAATATGATATTCCTTATATCATGGATGGCGCCCGTTGGGCAGAAAACTGCTACTTCATTAAGATGAACGAAGAAGGCTATGCAGACAAGTCCATCGCTGAAATTGCAAAAGAAATGTTCTCATACTTTGATGCAGTGTCTGCATCACTTAAGAAGAACGGACATGCTAATATGGGCGGAATATTTGCGTTCAAGGATAAAGGCTATTTTTGGAAGAAATTCTCTGAATTTAATGAAGACGGAAGCGTAAAGACTGATATCGGACATCTATTAAAGGTGCGTCAGATATCCGCTTACGGAAATGATTCTTACGGTGGAATGTCAGGACACGATATTATGGCTCTTGCCCAGGGCCTTTATGAAGAGCAACGATTCGAATATCAGCACGAGAGAGTATCTCAGTGTGAATATCTTGCCCAAGGGCTTCATGAAGCCGGTGTCCCTGTTGTTCTTCCTGCAGGAGGGCATGGCGTCTACATAGATGTAGACAAGTTCTTTGACTATAAGAGGGGGCATGAGAGTTTTGCAGGACAGGCACTGTCTCTGGAAATGATACACCGCTATGGCATCAGATGTTCTGAGCTCGGAGATTTTTCTATGGAATATGACCTGAAAACTCCCGAGCAACAGGCAGAGGTCTGCAATGTAGTAAGGCTGGCAATCAACCGTAGTCAGTATTCTAAACAGCATATGGATTATATCATAGCGGCGGCTGCGCAGCTTCACAAGGACAGGGATACGATTCCGAATCTCAAAATAACTTTTGGACACACACTTCCAATGAGACATTTCCATGCGTGGCTCGAGCCCTACGATCCGTCTCCGGAAGAACTTTGTGATACTGGAAAGGAATAAAAATGAAGAGAATAATTAGTACAGAAAATGCCCCGGCTGCGATAGGTCCATATTCACAGGCAGTAATGGCAGCGGGCTTGCTCTTTATATCGGGTCAGCTTCCGATCGATCCAAAAACAGGAACCTTTGCAGGAGACTCGATCGAGGATCAGACAAGGCAGTCCCTGGAAAATATTAAGAGCATACTTGAAGCGGAAGGACTTTCTATGGATAACGTTGTAAAAACAACGGTGCTTCTTCAGCACATATCGGATTTTGCTCCGATGAATGATGTGTATTCAGAATATTTTAAAGCTGAATGTCCTGCCAGAGCAGCATTTGAAGTAGCAGCGCTTCCTAAAGGTGCGCTCGTAGAGATTGAAGCAATAGCTGAAGTGTGAAGAGAAAGCGATGGTTAACATTATAAGGTTTCAAGGCTCTTTCAGAGCTTAGGGATACAAGAACTATTATACAAGGAGGGACAAAAATGAGTAGAACGTATACCCGTGATCAAATCATCAACATTATTTATGGTGCAACCTTTTTCGGGGCTGGCGGCGGAGGATCAATCGACAATGGCATGGATATGCTCAATGAGCTTGGTGAGGACGTAGAGCTTAGGGTTGACACCATTGATGAAATGAAAGATGATGCCTATTCGATTATGACTGCAGGTTTGGGTTCTCCCCTTGCCATGAAAGAAAAGGGATTCGGTGCTGAAGCGATTTATGTTGCAAAGGGCATGATGGATGTTGCAAAAAGCGAAGGGAAACGGGTTGACTACATCTATTCCGGAGAACAGGGTGGTTTCAACACCATGGTTCCTATTTATACAGCAATAAAACTTGGTATGCCTATGCTGGATCTCGATGGAAACGGACGGGCTGTTCCAGAGTTGAATACGGGTCTTTTGCCCATCCGTAATATTCCCATTGATCCCCTTGTTCTTTCTAATGCAAACGGCGATATCGTTATCGGTCATCCGAAGGATCCGTTAGACAGCGTTGCATGTGAAACCATAGCAAGATCGATCTGCATGGCTTACGATATGAGCGTTGGCTTTTCAACCTGGCTGATGGGTAAGGAAGACCATAAAAATGCCTCTGCACTCGGACAGATTTCCCTTGCGGAAAGCGTTGGAGCATTGCTTCGCCACATGCCCACCAAAGATCCAATGTATCTCCCTGGGGAACTTGACAGGCTTGGCGTGAAGAACAAGGTCTACACATATGGAACCATCACAAAGATTGATGTTGAGGTTGAAAATGGATTTGACTATGGCCGTACAACAATTACGGGACATGATGGCAAAGTCTTTAACGTCGATTTTAAAAATGAAAACCTCATAATCCGGGATGACGCTGACAAGGCACTTCTTGTTGTTCCTGAGATTATTACCTTAGTAGATTTAGACACATATAAGCCGTTATCAAATGCTGATACAAAAGTAGGACAGAAGGTTGCCTTGATCGGTGTAAAGGCACCGTCTCGTTGGTGGGATATTCCGGCAGGATATGACTGCTGGGCTCATATTTTGAAGATGATCGGATATTCAAAAGTAGATGAGGCGATTCCTCTGGATGTTTAAGGCTGAGATAATCCTCTGGAGAAATAAAGAAAGAAGGAAAAAAACATGGCAAATAATTCTGGATTTGAACAAGCGGGTTTAAATGCGATTCCTCTCGAAGAACGGAAAAATTGGCCCGGCATAGCCTTTATCTGGGCAGGTTCCTGTTGTTGTGTTCCTGCATTGATGGTAGGTGCAGGTATTACCATGGGCCTGACATTCGCCCAGGCGGCGCTTGCCATGATCGTAGGCTATGGCGTATGTGTTGTATTGATGATACTGATGAGTATCCTTGCGGCAGACAAAGGTATGCCTGCTGTCGTTACAATATCAGGTGCCTTTGGCAAAATCGGATCAAGCAAGCTGGTATCGTGTATTATTGCTTTTTGCTATATCTGCTGGTTTGGCTTTCAGGCTGTTGTATGCGGTGAGGCGTTTGCTGCAATCTTACAACCAATGGGAGTGCCGCTGCCCGGCGTGGTCTCGACCATTATCTGGGGTCTGATCATGACCCTCACAGCTGTTTACGGCTTTAACTGGATTGAAAAGCTGAATATGGTTGCAGTTCCGGCGTTGATCATCATTCTTATTTACGCCATGATCGTTGTGTTTAAGGATCCTTCCTCCGTTGCAGCAATCCATAGCCACGTTCCGGTGGCACAGGCATCCATGGTAACCTCGATCGGTACCGCGATCGGTGGATTTGCATCGGGCGCCGCACTTTCTGGCGATGTGACACGTTATTGTAAAAACAGGAGAGATGTCATTATTTCGAGTATTGTTGGCGTTCTCCCGGTTGGTGTTGGAACCATGTTGGCGGGGTCGATCCTTGCAATCCATTCCGGTGCACTTGGAATGGACACCGGAAGCGTCGTTACTATGCTCACAAGCGTGGGAAGCCCGATACTCGGTCTTATCGTTTTGGTATTGGCAACCTGGACGACAAATGTCAGCAATGCCTATTCCTCCGGTTTTGCCCTGCTTAATATCACAGGTGCAAAAGATAATAAGCGTTCCATTTTTACATTTTGTGCAGGTATTGTAGGAACGTTACTGGCAGTTTTGGGCATAACGAATTTCTTCGGCGCATTCCTCAATATTCTGGCAGTATTCATTCCGCCGATTGTTGGTGTTGTTGCGATTGACTACTTTATTCTTCGCAAGGGTGATCCTGAAAAGTGGAGAAGTATGCCGGGAATCAATTGGGCAGGCGTCATCTCTTGGGGTGTCGGTGCCGTGGTGGCGCTTTTAACACCTACCTTCTTCATACCGACCCTGACTGCGATCATCTTAGCCTGTGTGCTTTATTTGATCCTTTATCCTGTATTCTATAAAAACAGAAAGGAGGAGGCTGAATGAGCGCGTTAGAAAGTTTGCAACCGAAAAAAGTATTTCACTATTTTGAGGAGATATGTAATATTCCACACGGGTCGGGAAATGTTTCTGCGCTGGTTGATTATTGTGTCGATTTTGCAGAGAAAAGAAATCTTTCCTATTATCGTGATGACGCCAATAATATCGTAATCAGTAAACCCGGAAGCAAAGGGTATGAAAATGCCGATATTGTTATCCTCCAGGGCCATACGGATATGGTCTGTGAGAAGGAGGAAGGCCTGGATTTTGATTTTACAAAGGATTCTATAAAGCCATATATTGACGGGGACTTGATCCGTGCAAAGGGAACCACGCTCGGAGGCGATAACGGTATTGCCGTAGCTATGTGCCTTGCCATATTGGACGACGACAGCATCCCACATCCGCCACTGGAAGTATTTTTCACTTCGGATGAAGAAATCGGCATGCTCGGCGCATTTGCATTTGATTGCAGCCACCTGAAAGGGCATAAGCTGATCAATCTGGATTCCGAATATGAAGGCGTATTAATGTGCAGCTGTGCCGGAGGAGCAAACGCAAATTCGACAATTCCCATAGAACGGGAAATGAAAGAAATGGCTTTGCTTGAAATCAAAATCAGCGGTCTTAAGAGTGGCCATTCCGGTGTTGAAATCGATAAGGGAAGGGCTAATTCCAATGTCCTGATGGCAAGGATCTTAAATGGCCTTTTTGATGTTTCAGATTTCCGAATCGTGTCTTTGTCCGGTGGTTCAAGAGAAACTGCTATTGCATCTGCTTCGGAAGCAGTGATCGGCATGGACAAAAAAGACATGGATCATGTGAAGAAGTCGGTGGAGGAATGGAATACTCTATTGAAAAAAGAATACGCATCTCCTGATCCTGGATTAACCATCGAAGCCTTTGAAAAAGGTGAAGAACAGGTTTCTGCGCTTACCGAACGATGCACAAAACTGGTTGCAGAGGTCTTGATTTCTCTGCCAGATTCTGTCATAGCCATGAGCATGGATATGCCCGGCCTGGTTCAGACATCCATCAATTTCGGTATTTTGGAACTACGCGATGAGGAGCTGTATTTTGTGAATACTGCCAGAAGTTCCATGACGAGCCAGAAAATGTGGATCCTGGATAAGGTAAAAGCCATTGTTACCCTTGCTGGAGGGAAAACGGAAATTACCGGAAATTATCCCGGCTGGTCTTACAATCCCAACTCGGTATTGAAGGATACCATTTTGAATGCATACAAGAAGCTCTTTGACAAGGAAGCGACAGTTGATGCGGTTCATGCGGGAATTGAGTGCGGATTGTTCGCGGACAGTATCGAAAATCTGGATTGCGTGTCAATCGGCCCGCAAATGGCAGACGTGCACACACCGAACGAGCACTTCAGTATTTCTTCTGCAAAAAGAACTTACGAACTACTTTGTGAGGTGCTGAAGGAAAGTAAGTAAGGAAGAGGTGAACAAGACTATGGGACAGCGTGCAAAAAAAGGTATTAGATTATTGAATTTAATGCCTGTAACAGCACCGGGACTTGCTACAGATGAAATACTGGACTATATGAATAATTATCTGGAAGAGGATACCGAGGTTGCTGTGTGGCAGATTGGTTATGAAATCACTTCAGAAGGCCGACCTGGAAAAGAATTAGCAGGTGGTGCATCAAAGTATGGTCCTTATACCATTGAATGTGAATATGATGAGGCACTGGCAGGTCCAAGTGTGCTGCAGTATTGCAAACAAGCAGAAGAATTAGGGTTTGATGCTATTTTCATCGATTGCTTTGGTGATCCTGCTGTCAAAGCCGCTCGCGAGCTGGTAAATATACCAGTGTTTGGCGGATTTGAACCGGCAGCACATATTGCGTTGGGACTTGCCGATACTGCTTGCATTGTGACAGTCGTGTCGAGTGTTGTTCCCTTGATAAAAGGGAACGTTGCAAAAGCACATCTGGATGATAGGATTGTAAATGTTCGTGCAGTGGATATACCTGTTGATCAGTTAAGCGACAAAGATCGACTGGTCGACGCAATTTTTCAGCAAAGTGTAAAAGCCATTGAAGATGATAAGGCACATGCAATTATTATGGGGTGTACAGGTTTTGTCGGGGTGGCTGAGGAATTAAAGAGCCGTCTTTTAGATCGAGGCTACGATGTTCCGGTGTTTGAAGCTGCACAATGTGCTCTGAAAATGCTTGAAGTGTATGCAAAAATGGGGTTTAAGCAAAGCCGACTAACCTATATGAGGCCACCAGTGTATCAATAAACAAAAACATGTACTTTGTAAGTACATATCCTGTCAACATAGTAGAATCAAGGACTTTGGATTTCCGGGGTCCTTGATTCTATTTTCTGTATGCTTTTCTGATGATCATCAATATATGGTGCGGCTGATTTTGGGGTTTGCAGTAGAATGGAGGAAGAGAAACATTGACTGCCCATGGTTAATAAGGTTCACTTATTGGTTCACTTTGCGTTTGCATCTCTGGGAAACCCAGAGATTACGCGGTTTCCAGAGGAAACCATGTACTTCGAATCCCCGATTCCTCACTGGCTTGAGGTCGTCAGAGCCGCATTATTAGCGGGCTCTGGCGATTTCTCTTTTCTTAGAATTTTTATTCGATTCATTCGATTTTTGAAAGATATTTCTTTGAACTTCTTCGATGATTGGAGCTGCAGCTTTCGATTCTGCAGCTATTTCATAATGATTAGAGATCGTTCTTGGAGTGTTGCCGTATACACGACCGGCCGCTTCAATAGATCCTCCATGGCTCATAAACTCAGTTTCATGAGATCGTCTAAAAGCGTGTGGTCCCTTTACAAGCTTATTACTCGTATCAATTCCCATTGATTCGCATAGAGCGTGATGGAAGTCATACGTCGCTCTCAAGCGAATGATTCCAAGAGGTTCCTTATTATCTGGAAAAAGATACTTCGAATCAGGATAGTATTTTCTGTTTCGATCCAGCAAACGATTCAAGAATTCTCTGATCATTGGAGTAATGGGATATAATCTCGTCTTGTGATTTTTGGGCTGTGGCTTGATAACCGTTTCATTCGTCTTGTCGTTTTTTAACAGCTGTTTTCGAATACTGATATTACTGTTTTCAAAGTTGACATCGTCCCATTCGAGTGGTGGTACTTCACCACGTCGAGGCGCCATCAGCAAACAAAGTTCATATGCCCAAGGCGTAGAATCTGAAGGATTCTTGCCCTGTGCATCATGTGCTGCAGATAAAAATGCCTGTAGCTCTTCGTTGGTATAAGCTCGTTCTCCGGCTGGAGTTACATCTACACAGCTGGCAAGAATATCATCCAGATCAACATACTCGAGAGGATTCTCTTTTATCAGCTTTAGTCGTTTGGCACGGCGAAATGTCTGATTCAATATGCCAAGCAGATTATTCATCTCCTTTTTCTTGATTGGTGGAGTATTTACTGAGATGAGAAAGTCTTCCATGATAGTGTCTGTGATTTTGGTGATCGGCATTTTTTCAATAACGGATCCGGTAATATATTTTCTGAAGACACCGTTATGTCTGGTAATGGTGTTTTGCCGTGAAATCTTTTTATTTGGATCAGTTACCCGGGCAAGCTGCTTTTCCTGCTCCAGTTCATAAACAGTTTTTAAAGTATATCGACTGTTTGTTTCTTTTTCCATATGAATCTTTATGATCTTATCTTCCAGCTTAGAGCGATCTTTCGATTCAAATTTTTTCTTTTCGATTACAGCATACCAACGTCCGGCAAGAGGGCCGGTTTGATATTGCTTTATCTCATAGTTTGATAATATTTCCTTCCGCTTCATTTCCTTTCTCCTTGCTTCCAGCAAGGATTCTAACTCCTCAATATCAAGAGGTACGTTATCATAATTGAAAGAGGAGGGCAAGGTAGAATTTTGCATAGAGCCTCCTTTCATATATAGCAGTAGTAGTTGAAATCATTCCGTCTTAAGTGTCTAAGTGTCTTCGGATGAGTTGATTCCTGTATTGTGTCAGGTCAGAGAAGACGGATAGACACATAAGACAGGTGTTTTTGTAGTCTGATCATTGTATTCAGACCAGAGAGGCAGGGATCAATCAAAGGGTGTCTCGCCCTCATAAGGGACGAAGTCACTTTTGACATTGACCTTGATCCCATAGAAGCCTCTTACTTTTCTTCCCTCTCTGTTTGGGATGTTGTTTGACGCAGTCAGCCGGTACTGCGCGGCATGATCCTTCAGATACCCGGAGAAACTCCGCAATGCGACACTGATCTCCGCGTTCTCCCTGCACCAGAGCTGGTATGAGTGACACAGATCAGCAGTCGTTGCGTGAAGGCCTTCATCAAGTGTGAAATAGCATTCCGACTTCATGAACGAGATCACGTTGTTACCGGATTCCCTTAATTCTTCCAGGCTCTTTCTGGCTCTTTCGCTGATGGTGAAGTGAAAATCGTTTTCCATGAGTCTTTTGAGCCCTTCAAAGCACCAGAGGAAGATGCCGTTCAGTTCTTTTTGCAGCTTTTCGGTAAGATACGGATCGTCCCTGCGGCAGGCGTCCTTTGGCTTTGTCGACAGGATGATCTGTCTTCTGTAAAATCCGTTGGAGTGGTCGTAAAGGGCATTGGGAGATCCGTTTCCCAGGCAGAGCAGTCTGCAGTTCATATGGCGCTGCTCACTCTGCACGCCTTTCCGCTCCGTATCGATCTTTCCCTCCTGCGTGACGATGCTCTTGATATAGTTTGTAGAGGGCAGAGCACTCAGCTTCATATCGTCATCGATCATCAGAAGCTTTCCTTCAAGGTCGGCTCTTGCGAATTGGTTCGTCTCCAGCTTGTGGAAACTGGAGACATTCATATAGTCGCCGAAGATCGCGCGGCAGACCTGAGTGATCCGGGATTTTCCTTCTCCGCCGTCACCGATCAGAAACAGCATGATCTGTCCCTTGGTGCAGGGGATGAGGCAGTATCCCAGATATTCCTGGAGCGTTACGATATCCTCCGGTTCTAAGAGCTCGTCCAGGAACGCAGTCCATCTGACAGGCTCTGGCGCATCCGGATCATATGGGACAGGGAGACGTACCTTGCAGACATCGCTTTCTTTTAGGAATCCGTCTTTTACGGAGAGGCTGCCGTTTTTTACACGGATCGTGTACATGTCTTCCGGCATCTCATCGGTATCCGCTTCAAACAGCAGCGCCTGGTAGATCTGATTCGTCTTTTTGGCAAGATCTGCCGTGACAGCCAGTTTCAGCATCGAGAAGATCCTGCCCTTGACCTTCTCTGACGGGACATATCCGTTCGTGTCATAAAAACGGCCTTCAAAGGCCTGCATCGGATATGCCTTTAAGAATTCCTGCATGAACAGGACTTCATTGACCTTTCCGTTCTGTGCCCAGGAAAAGTCGATCTCATTGGTCGTTGTATTCGTGTTTTCCATAATTGTGTTCTCCTTATCTTGTGGTGTTAACAGCCGGCCGGGGCAAAGCGCCTGGCGGCATCAAGGATGCCTTCCAGCTCAAGGCTGTGCATTTTGATCGCTTCGTTGGCTTCCTGCTCTGTGCCGAACAGCAGCATGTCAAGCAGGTATCCTGCCCGGCTGTGCTGTTTGGATGCTTTGCAGAACGCATCGCTCCATTCACCGTCCGGAGCGGCGGGTGAGAGCTCCTGCATCTGTTTTTCTGTGATCTGCCGGTAGCGGAGTAAGCCACGGATGATCTCTGCCTTGTTTTCAGGGAGAGAAGATTCCTGCATCAGGGGATCGTCTTCATACAGGACCGGTTCCTGTAATTCCGGTCCGGATACCTTGTCTTTGCGGTCTGGTCTGTCTGACGTCAGAGTGTCATGGCAGAGAGACACAAAAGTAACGGGATGCTGATCCCTTGGCATGACGATCCCGAAATCTTCACAGAGCCTTTTGGCCGCATCGATCTGGGAGATCCCAAGAAGCGCTGCAGTGAGAGCAGTGACATCCCCGGTTTTTCCGCAGCCAAAGCAGTAGAAGTGGTCATCATAGAGCTTCATGCTGGGATGCGTGTCCCTGTGGAACAGACAGCGGCACATATGCTCCCGGTTTTGTTTCAGTCCATAAAAAGAAGCAGCCTGCCATGGTGTGACAGACTGCTTAACAGCTTCAAAGATATTTTGTTGTATCATGTTTCGTTGCACACCTCCTTTCCTTCATCCTGTGCGTTGTATCAGCGTTCGATATCATGTGCTTTTGGATGCGCGGGCAGGGTGTTCTTTCTGGCAGCATTGTATGCGTCAGCTTCTTTTTTAGCCCACGCGAGCGTTTCTTTGATGGATGCGCGTTTTTCGTTTTTCCTTTCCGGTGTGAGCGCTTCCCGTTCAGGTGTCAGCT
>CADBRG010000046.1 GCA_902797015.1 uncultured Lachnospiraceae bacterium | reverse complement strand
CAGCCGCCGCCGACGATCAGAACCCTGCGGCTTGCTTCCGGCGCCGGCATTAATTCCGGAAGGATCTTGTGGTGGGAAGCCGGCCAGACCGTATCCGGGTTGATCGTGCAGGAATCCAGCGGCGGATATTTGATCGTCCAGATCTCGGTCTCATGCTCGCCGGACGGTCCCGGATAGCATCTTGCACATCTTAAGCAGCGACGGATCTCGTCCGCTCTTCCATCTTTTGCCTTGTTCGGGAATGCCGGGTCTGAGAAAAACTGTCTGCCCATCGCAACCATATCGACCTTACCTGCTGCGATCGCTTCCTCTGCCTGTTCCGGCGAATTGATGCCCCCGACAACAGAAACCGGGATGGATACGTTCTTTTTGATGATCGATGCATTTTCAATGTTTGCGCCATGCGGTGCATAAGTTGTTGTAAACTCCCAGCTTCTCGAAGAGCTTAAGTAATGTCCGCAGGATACATGGATCAGATCAATATACGGCTCACAGAGTTTACAGTATTCCACAGCATCTTCGATCTCCAGACCGCCTGCCAGATGCTCAGAGCCACTGACACGGATCTCGATCAGGAAGTCCGGGCCCATTGCCTCACGCAGCGCTGACAGCAGCTCTGTCGTAAAACGCGCACGATTTTCAAAGGATCCACCGTACTCATCTTCTCTGTGATTATACATCGGTGATAAGAACTGTGCCGGAAGCCAGCCATGACCGCAATGGATGATAATCCCTTCCCAGCCTGCATCGCGGAACCATTTACAAGCCGTAATATATTCCTGAATATGCTCCTGAATCTCTTCTTTTGTAAAGGCATCCTGGATCGTACCGTCTTCTAAAACTTTTGCATCCGGTCCCTTTGCATGCCATCCGTCACCGATATCGGACTTGATCTCGCCGAGAGAAAGCAGTTCGCCTACCGGCAGCGCACCATAGCTTTTGATCATCTCTGCCGTCTTCTTTGTGATCTCAAAAATCTCATCATCCCTGCATTCAAAATCGATTTCCGGTTCAAATGGAAACCGCTTGCAGTAGGTATGATTCGGGCTCAGTTCGCCCAGAGATACAATGCCTGCGCCGCCTTCCGCTTTTGCTTTCAACATGCGGAATGCACGCTCAGGAGAACCCGGATGATAGTTAAATGCCGTCCCTTCAATATAGTGAAGAAATGCAAACAACGCAGGTGCTGCTTCGATACGGTTCTTAATGGTCTTGGTTCCTACCTTCAGCGGACTGAACAGATGCGGAAAATATTTGTTGACTTCAGCCATTGTAAAAACTCCTTTCAAATCATGTACCCTCACCGGAATTTGTTTTCATTTGATAATCATATTATATATTGGATAAAACACATTGAAAAGCACAGGATTCACATGTTATGATAAGTAAAACTTATCATTCGGAGGTTTTTATGCAGATCAGACAGCTGGAATACTTTGTTGCCGTGAGCGAAACACTGAATTTTACCCGTGCAGCAGAAAGATTTTTCATATCACAGACCGCAATGACCTTACAGATCAAAGCACTCGAAGAAGAGCTCGGCGTCAGGCTATTTGACAGAACGAACCGAAAGGTCTCACTGACACCTGCCGGCAGGACTTTTTTAGATGACGCCCGTGCCATCTTAAAGCGTACGAGCGACGCGATCGACAGAGCCCGCCAGGCAGATACGAAATTCACAGGAACACTCCACTTAGGGTTCGTAAAAGGCTATGAAAAAACAGGTCTTTCCGACCTGCTTTCTGATTTTCATGTGCAATATCCGAACGTCGGTCTTTCCCTGACCAGAGAAAACGTTTCGGAATTATACGACGGCATTCTAAACAACAGTCTCGATATCATCTTAAACATCCGCTATTCGGAAGAGGATCTCGACGAAATGGAGCAGGTCGTCTTGCGGCAATATCCGCTCTTAGCCGTCATGCCGGCGTCCCATCCGCTCTCTCACAGAAGCAGCATCCAGCGAATCGAGCTGAAAGACTATCCTCTGGTTGATATTAAGAAAAATGACAGCCGCTACGGTGAGACCACTACAATCCTGAAAGCATTTGCCAATGCCGGCTTTCTGCCGGATGTACGCTACATTTCCGATGACATTGAAACCAGTATCCTTGCTGTTGCGGCAGGCATCGGCTACGCCCTGCTGCCATCCTATATCACAGACCAGCTTTCCATGCGCGAAAAAGTCATCGCCGTGCCGATCGAAGGCGAGGAACACCAGATGACCATCATTGCCGCATGGCATAAGCAAAACGAGAACCCGGCGCTGCAGCGCTTTTTGAAAGACTGCCTGTATCCGGCGATCGAGAACGGGCGGTTTTAATCCTGATATATCGCCAGAACGATACTTCTGTCAACAAATCTCATTCAAAAAGCTCTCGTAATCCGCCCGTGTTTTTGCCTTCTTAAGCTTTTTCATCGCTTTCCCGGACTCTGGGAACAAAACCCTCAAATGCGCCCATAGCTCTTTCATTTTAAACATCACCTGGACATCGCCAGACATCTCCCTGCTGTAGTTTTCAAACAGTTCATCCAGATAAGGACGCAGTTCATTTTTCTGAAGCGCAGCTCCCTGTGGATCATTACCCTCTTCTGCTGCCCGCAGCATTCGAAACAGCGCCGGATTCTGCAGTGCTCCACGTCCGATCATAACGGCGTCTAAGACCGGAAAATCTGTCCTTATCTTCTTAACATCTTCAACCGTGCACAGATTTCCATTATATACCACCGGTGTTTTTAGCTTATTCAGCATTTCACCAAACACATCCCGATGCGGCTCGCCGCTATAATACTCTTCGCGCAATCTTGGATGAATGATAATCTCACAAAACGGATACCGGTTGAAAATCTCTGTTAAATGCATCGCTTCTTTGACATCTGAAAAGCCGATCCTGGTTTTGATGGAGATCCCCGGAACGCCATTTGCCTGACTGACAACTTCGGCCCCCTCATGTGGCTCTATTTTCTCAAGTCCTTCAAACACCTCTTCAAAAAAACGGTCCAGTCTTTCAGGATCTTCGAGCATGCCGGCCCCCTTATGTCTCGTCACAACTGTTGCGGAAGGACAGCCGAGGTTTAAGTTAACCTCCTGATAGCCCAGTTCAGAAAGCACCTTTACCGCCCACACAAACTGATCCGCCTGAGGTGTCATCACCTGCGGAATCAGATTGACTGTGCCATTGTTTTCCGGTGCCACATCACGCAGTTCCTTTTTCTTAAAATGAAACGTCTGGTTTGCTACCAGGAACGGAGAATAATACCGGTCTGCACCCGGAAAATATTTTTCAAATGTATTCCGGAACGGGTATCCTGTAATGCCCTCCATCGGGGCGAAGTAATACTGCATCAAAAGCTTCCTTTCTACGAAGTCTCGTATCCGTCAGATTTTGATGATTGTATCGTTAAAGGCAGGTTGTTGTCAAACATACGTTTAAGACAACGCCACATCCAGTGCCATCATCAATGCGAATCCGGCTGCAAACATCAATACACCGGTATTGGTATGTTCACCTGCAGACATTTCCGGGATCAGTTCCTCTACAACAACGTAAAGCATGGCACCTGCTGCAAAGCTTAAAAGATATGGCATCGCCGGAATGATCAGCCCTGCTGCCAGGATCGTCAACAAGGCACCGACCGGTTCAACCGCACCGGAAAGCACACCATCCCGAAATGCCCTGATCCTGCTTTTCCCTTCTGCACGAAGCGGCATAGAAATGATCGCACCTTCAGGGAAATTCTGGATTGCAATCCCCAGCGAGAGTGCCAGAGCTCCACCTGCAGAGATTCCTGCAGTTCCGCTTAGGAATCCTGCGTAAACCACGCCGACTGCCATTCCCTCAGGGATATTGTGAAGTGTAACAGCCAGCACCATTTTGGTCGTTCTCGAAAGCCTGCTTTTGGGGCCTTCCGCCTGATCCGTGTTCAGATGCAGATGCGGGATCAGCTTATCCAAAAGCAGCAGGAACAAGATTCCGATCCAGAAACCGATCACTGCCGGCAGGAAGGAAAGACGGCCGGCAAATAATGTTTCAGAAGCCGCCTGCTCCATCGCCGGAATCAGAAGGCTCCAGATCGAAGCCGCCACCATCACCCCGGCTGCAAAACCGGTCAGCGCACGCTGTACTTCTCTCTTTAATTGTTTTTTCATGAAGAATACACACGCCGCCCCAGCGGAAGTTCCGACAAACGGCAGCAGGATTCCCCGGATGAGTTCGGTT
>CADBRG010000045.1 GCA_902797015.1 uncultured Lachnospiraceae bacterium | reverse complement strand
CTTCTTACTCACATCTGATGGTATTTCCAAGCCCGCATAATGGTACCAATCTCACTTCACACTGCCATCTGATGGTACTCCCAAACCAACAAATGGGTACCAATCTTGCTTCACACTAGCTTCTGATGGTATTTAAACGCAAGATAACTCCCTAGGGAAAACCATTAACTCTCCTCACCAGTTTCCCCAAGAATCCGATTCCCCATTTCCACCATCTCATCTTTCAAAACAGCAAAAATGATCCGAATCGAAATCTCATAATTCTGCTTCAGGAAATCCCTGCAAGCTCGAAACGCCACTTCCCAAGCCTGCTCAACCGGATACCCGAAAATCCCGGATGAGATCAGCGGAAATGCAATCGACTCGCAGCCATTGATCACTGCCAGCTCAAGCGCATGATAATATGCGCCATATAATAGCTTTGCCTCGCCCTGCTCGCCGCCTCTCCAAATAGGTCCCACTGCATGGATCACATATTTCGCAGGCAGATCAAATGCAGGTGTGATCACTGCGGAGCCTGTCTTACAATACCCGATCTTATCACAGGCTTCCTGCAGTCTTTGGTGCCCGGCCTCCGCAAAAATCGCACCGCATACACCGCCGCCGGCACGCAAACCTTCATTGGCAGCATTCACGATTGCATCCGTATCCAGTTTTGTAATACCAATCTTTTTTATTTCTATCGTACTCATGTTAAATCCTCTTTTAAAAGCCGGCGGAACTTGTGATAGCCCCACCGGTTTACACGAATCTATTATTTAATTAATTACTCTCAAAAATTATATCATATTTGTATACCGCTGCGGGACAAAAAATATTGCCAGAAGCTCAATTCATCATGATCAATTCTTCAATCCATTCCCGCCTTTTAATGACCGCCAACCAATCTGCAGGGATACTCTCATATCCATAGTATAAGCCTGCCAGG
Source organism: uncultured Lachnospiraceae bacterium (assembly GCA_902797015.1). Taxonomy (GTDB): domain Bacteria; phylum Bacillota; class Clostridia; order Lachnospirales; family Lachnospiraceae; genus SY8519. The sequence continues at coordinate 2,204 of CADBRG010000045.1, read as the reverse complement.
CCACCGGCAATCGCGCCTACTGTATCCGCATCGTCTGCCAGATTGACTGCCTTTAATTCTGCCTCTTGAAAGCTGCCTGTCGTGATCAGAGACCAGATCGCTGCTTCGATCGTGTCAACCACATACCCACTGCTTTTGATCTCATCTTCCGGGAGCTTTGCAAACTCATCCAAATCAAACAACCGGCTGTAATAAGAAAGCTCTTCCAGGCATGACGCATTCTTCCCATAGTGCTTCACGCCCTGATCGATCCCTTTCCAGAGCCGCTCAATCAGCTCTCCGTCTTCCTCCAAAACTGCTTTTACACAGAAGTAATACAGACCACAGGCGATCTTTCCTCTCAGATGATTGTGTGTCAGCCCTGCCACATCATGGATAATCTGAATGGCATCCTCATCCTCCAGATTTTTCTCATAAGCATAAAGGCACGCAGGCATGATCCGCATTAAGGAACCGTTCCCGTTATCCCTCTCTGTCCTGCCTCCGCATGTCGTAATATCACGATCCTTTAAATAGCGAATGATTGAGCTCATTGTCGCGCCCCCGATATCAAACGAGTGTCCGTAAGGCGTGTACTTTCCATTCTCCAGCCAGTCCGCAAACCGATACATGATATCCTCAAGATCGATTTCCTGCTTTTCCCGGATGCTTGAAAGAAGCGCCAATGTCAGACTGCTGTCATCCGTCCAGGTTCCCTCCGGCATGTTAAAGGTGCCGTATCCTTCCATATCCGTCACAGGTCCTGCCTTTAATTCCTCCCGATCCATAAACTGCACCGGGCAGCCAAGTGCATCCCCGACAACAACACCCATGATTCCATCCAACCAAATATTCTTCATATCATCATCCTCCTTAAAAATCACTGAACAATTTACTTTGTGTTCCTGTTAGGATGATTATATGACACGCCATGAAAAAACCGGTCGCCTAGCAAACGACCGGTTTCTATGATGCAATTTTCAAAAAAATGTTACTTAATGATACATGGCAGCCCATGCTCCTCCAGCACGATATCGAGATCCACCATGTCATAGTGCTCGTTTTCGATAAAGTACTTGAAGATAACATCTGTCTTATCGCAGGGAGACAGCGCCAGACCAGCTCTGGCCAGTAAGTCTATCGTCTCGTCGAGATTCAGCTTCGCGCCGATACACAGGCAGAGTGCTGTGATCTTTTTCGGCTGATAGTGCGGATTGTTCTTAATCTTGGAGAAAATCTTTTTGTCGATGATCGCCCGCTTATAGACATCTGCGTTCTTCAGGCCTTTGGACTCGATCAGATGCATCAGATATTCTGAAAAGGTATCTGACAGATGCGCCATCCTCTCATCAATCTTGCTCTCATGCAGCTCGATATCGTCAATAAAGGAAGCACTTGACTGCATAAAGGAGTCGGTTGGCTCCTCCATTGACATCTCGCTCAGTTCTGCTTCTTCATCGGCACGGGAAAGCGTTGCTCTTCTTCTCCTGAAGTTACCGAATATTCCCTGCGCACCTGATAAACTTGAATCCTCCGGAGCTCTCGCTGCGCCTGCTGGAGCTGATCCCATCGGAGCCTTCGCCGCCCCCGATGGGGCCGAACCACCCGGAGCCCTCGCTGCCCCCGATGGCGCTGCACCCGGTGCCGGACGATTATAATATCCCGATTCCTCAACTTTCTTGATCTCTACGTAATTCTGATCAATGTATTCCTCCAGATCCGGATACAGCTTTGTACCCAGAGAGGTCGCCCTGCGACCAAACACAACGATATAGACCAGCATGTCATTCGCCAGAAGAAACGCATTGATCTCATCCGCTGCAATACGGATCCCCTCTTCTAACGGATATCCGAAGCTGCCTGTAGAAATCAACGGAAATGCGATCGAGCTGATCCGATTCTCTTTTGCCAGCTGCAGACTTTTCCTGTAGCAGGAACGCAGCTTATCCTCTTCCCCGGAATCACCGTCAATAAACAATGGACTGACCGCATGGATGATGTATTTCGCCGGCAGCTGAAATCCCGGTGTAATGAAAACCTCTCCTTCCGGAACAGGACCAATGTTTTCCTTCCGATACTGTAAAAGCTCATCATGTCCCGCAGCCTGGTAGATAGCCGTATCACATCCGGGCCCTACGGCGACAAATTCATTCGCCGTGTTGACAATGGCATCGGTATTCATTTTTGTAATATCGTTACGAACAATCTTAAGCGGCATAATATCT
>CADBRG010000044.1 GCA_902797015.1 uncultured Lachnospiraceae bacterium | reverse complement strand
TTCATATCGGAGATCCTCCCCGATAATGACACCCACATAATCAAATTCAAGGCCTTGAGCTGTATGAATACAGCCGACCTCATTCACGGAGGTCTCACTCACAGCAAAAGGCTCACTGTTTGCCAGATTCCAACTCATCTCAAAATCACCGATCTTGATATCATGGTAGTCCGTATTGCTCTGCTGCTGTTTTTCCCAATTCCAGCAATAGCCGGCCAGGATGCGGGCACGGTTCGCGACTCTGTTTTTCTCAATGATCATATCCCGTACTTCGCCGGGAGAATCAAGGACCTGGATATCAAAATCGATTCCCTCGAGGTCATAGTTTGCTGTTTCTCTGATCTCCAGAACATTATCGAGCCACGCCAGGTATCCGTCAGAACCGTTGCAACGGAACTGGGACAACAGTTCTATATGATACACTTCGGAGCCTTCCTCTTTTGCCCATTTCTCGATTTCATCGATTGAGCCAATATCTGACATCGTGACACGCTGCGATTCATCGATAAAGAACACAGAACAAAATGCAGAATGGATAATCTCCTTAATCTGGTTTTCTCCTTTGTTCTGGAACAATCCCGATTTTTCATTTAACCGGTGTGATTCATCTACCAGCAGTGTATGGATCATATTGTTTTCCGTTTCGGTATATGAACCGGACCCTTTGAAGAGATTATCAATACTGGATATTTTAAAGGATTGTTTCAGCTTCTGCTTATACACCTCTCTTGGCGCACTGTTTTTAGAAACATACTGTACCAGCTGGTCCCGCTTTGTCAGCTCAGCAAGTAAATTAATCGCAATGACTGACTTTCCGGTTCCGGGGCCGCCTTCGACAATGATCGTTCTCTTTTTAAAATCCTTCTGACATAATTCCGACACTTCCAGAATCTGTTCATAAGCGACCTTTTGTTCATCGATCATAATGAATTCCTGATTGCCCTGCAGCATGGATTCAATTGCATTCTGAAGACTTTTCGACGGACGGATCCGACCGCTCTCGATTTCATAAAGGACTTTTTTCCGATCTCCTTTTACCACGGTCTTTTTGATAAAATCCCGTAGAGAATTCAATTGTCCTTTCGTAAAAACGGGAGCTTCCGTATAGTATTCTTCATATTGTTTTGCATCTACAGGGTCATTCTCATGACGAATATAATTGTGCATGCAAACACAGGGACATATCCTGATCTGATTGTCCTGAACTGTAGCATTATAATCTCTAATCAGCTGTGCATATGACCATGACTGATAGGAAGGATGTACATGTCGTCTGTTCGCGCCGCCGATATAAGTCTCAACCAATGCGTCCACGCCTTCTACCGCTGTCAGCTTGTCCCATTGCTTTAATTCTACGATCACTGCGCCATGCTGGTCCTTCTTGTCATATCCTGAGATCAGAAAATCGATCCGCTTAGAAGTTTGCGGGATATTGTACTCAATCGCAACACCCGCATCCGACGGAATCTCATGATCATTTAGAACCTTATACATATATGTCAGAGAGTTCTCCCAGGAACGAAACTCGGCAATGGGCGTATGGCGTCCCATTTTATTTAAGATATTCTCCTCAATTTCAATTGCGATTCGATCACTCTCAACACTGTTTAGAAAGTCTTTCTTTACGCCCTCATATACTATCATTCAAGTCTACCTTCTACTCGCTAATCTATTTTAACATGCCCTTTCTCCACATATTCCTCTGCGGAATGCCGGTTCGATGCGATCTCTTCCTCTGTCAGTGCACGCACCACTTTGGCAGGATTTCCATATACGAGTGAGCCGTCCGGAATGGTTTTCTTTTGCGTCACCAGCGTCCCTGCGCCAATGATACAGTCCCTTCCGATCACTGCGTCATTCAGGATGATGCTTCCCATCCCGATCAGTGTATTGTCGCCAATCGTACATCCGTGCAAGATTGCGCTGTGTCCGACTGTGACACCATTTCCAACTGTCAGCGGATGCCCCGCATCCACATGCAGCACACAGTTATCCTGGATATTGGTTGATTCTCCTATGATGATACGGTCAGTGTCAGCACGGATCACGGCGTTGTACCACACACTGCTATGTTTTCCGATCGTCACATCACCGACGATATGACATCCGTCCGCTTTGAATACTGTTTGATCAATTGTCATCGCTATCCTCACTTATGTCCCTTCTCTTTAGCTATTATCTCATCCCCATTACCATACCAATTACAAATGGAATCAGCCATATGATCCACACCACGATACTGAATCGGTGAAAGGTGTGCTGTACCTTTTCATTTTTGCGTGCCAATACAATCGTTGCCCATACCGCATGAATCAGCATCAATACGATTGCGATCATACCGGTGATCCCATGCGCTCCCATCATGGCGCTCTGATTCTGGTCACTGATCATAGACATCATTCTGGTTCCGGTGATATCCATTGCCAGACCAAGCCAGAAAAATACAAGATGACCTGTTTTTAATACTTTTGCCCTGCGTTCTGACCAGACGCCGATTGTATAAAATATTAATGCTAATGTAATGGCAATCACTGCCTTCATTAATAATCCTGACATGTCCTACCCTTTATTCTGTTCCGGTTCCGGCATCATCGAATTCTAAATTGCCCTTCCAGTCCTCGTACTGTGAAACCAGTCCGCCGCCGATAATATCCAGATGATCTGCCAGCCTCCAGACATTCCACTGGCTATTTTTATCTTCTCTGACGACTTGAAGAACCAGATCCTCATCTATGTCTATTTTCCCGTTTGCACGACATTCTTCCATGAGTTCCGTAAGTTCCTGTTTTTGTACCCGAGCACCCGCCTCCAGCTCTGCGTCGATTTGTTCATCTGTCAGGATACCGGAATCCCAGGCAGCATTATAGAACGCTTGTAAGGTAAGCGGATCTGCACTATACAGGGCCCATTGTTCTTCATCGTTTCCTTCATCAAGATAGATCTGGTGGACTAATTCGACCATTTCAGGATCCTGAAAGATTCGATCCTGATATTCATCATGTGGGATTTCAAGATAACGCCGGTAGAAGGTACCTAAATCATAGGTTTTGATGTGTGCTGTGACCAGATAGCTGTTTTCATCCAGCTCTTCCTCACTTATAATCTCATATTCGAATTCTTTTAATAATTCTCCGACGATGTCACATGTTCTGTCATCAAAGATAGGATAACCAATCTCATCTTTAAGTGAAGGCTGCTGCAGCAACAGTTTCGGATCTGTCTGAATGCTTTTGAGATATTCCTCCGCAGCTTCACTCGGCGTTTGCGCTTCAGATGTCATCACCGAAGTGTCATTGGTTGCGTTGTCTCCTGTATCGCTACTGTCACCGCAACCGGTAAAACAAAGCAGTATCATGACAGCGATTATAATTGATAATAGTTTTTTCATCTTATTCCCCTATTTAAAACTTATATAACCGTTCTGCGTTTTCATGGAAGAACATTTCCCGATACGGCGAGAGTTTCGGATCCGAATCCAGAAATGCTCTGATATCGGCAACGCGATCTATGCTTTTCTGCTGTGGCGTAAAAGGATAATCACTGCCATACAGGATATGACTTGCCGGAACAAACCTTAGTAACAGCGGCAAAAGATCCGTTCCCGAATCATCCATCATCTGCAGCATTTCTTCATTGCTCTTTCTTGGCAGAAGAATGCTGTCCTCAAACAAGGCATTATTCTTTTCAAGATAATCAAAATATTCGGGAATGGCATAATGCAAATGAACATCAATTAGAGACCGTTTTTCTGATTTGCCCATGATAATCCTCCTCATTTTTTTAATTGTACCAAGTCGCTAGCGCGACGGCTAGCCGTACGCACGCATTTTCCCGCTAGTGCATAAAAAAAGTAGCGGTTTTTGTTTTTTT
>CADBRG010000043.1 GCA_902797015.1 uncultured Lachnospiraceae bacterium | reverse complement strand
TGTCAATGTCCTTCGTATCAACATGAATGGGATCGGATTCAGTTCCTCTGGATACGAAGGGCCTTTCCACTCTGCATGGACACTGGATGGGAAGTTCAACGCGGACTTCATTTCTACAGGCATTCTGAATGCCTCAATGATTCAGGCAGGTGCTTTCAAGATTCGAAACGCTGCCGGGGACATTATCTTTCTGGCGGACATCGATAATAATGCCGTATACCTGGGCGGCGAATCCGTCACGATCGGCGGGGAACCTTTGACGGAGACACTAAGTAAAACCATCACTGCTACGGACGTGTATTACCTGCAAACGAACTCATCGAGTATAGCACCCGCACTTGATGATCCAGGCTGGGATGAGGCGATTCCGGAAAAAGAGCCGGGACTCTATATCTGGCAGAAAACGGTCACACACTATACTGGTGGGACAGAGAAGACGACTGGTCCTGTCTGCCTTTCAGGAACGGACGGAGAAGATGCCATCCTTCTCCTTATTGATTCCTCGATGGGAAACATGTTTAAGAACAGCGAAGTCTCAACGACACTTTCTGTCACGATTTTTTACGGAAGTCGGCAGATCACGACAACAGCCGAACTTCGTGAAACTTTCGGACAGTCTGCAAGCATCATATGGAAGTACAAGGGTCTCGGTGAGGATACCTGGCATACGATCCTTGTTACAGATTCGCGACTACGAAATGACGGGTTTGCCTTTGAATTATCGCCTTCCGATGTAGATACCAAGATAACTTTCACTTGTGAACTGGATTTTTAAAAGGAGAGAGCTATGAGTGTAAAAGCAAGAAGCCAGGTTACAGTCCTGGACATCACAGACGGCTATACCGTCAACCTGTCAACAGACTCCTATACCTTTGCGGGTGATACGACAAAGGTGAAGAGTGCACAGACTTTTTCTACGACCATTTCTGCCTATCAGGGAACCAAACCGGTAAGCGCTGCAGTGGATGTAACGGCTATCACTCCTACCGTCACTGGCCTTACGATTTCCAGTGATAATGACGCATCGTCTCCAACACTGACGTTTTCCGCGACGACTGCTCTTACCGCAGCGATCCTGGATACGGCGGGACATGCGATCACGATCCCTGTGGAGGTGAACGGCGGATCAGGTGGTGGCGGAGTCACAATTAACAAATCTGTGAATCTTAGCATTGCCCTGACAGGAGGTACGGGAGCTGCAGGGTATACCGTACTGATGGGAAACGAAGCACAGGTCCTGACCTGTGATAAGGACGGGAAAACGACAGCAGCTACCCAGATCACAATCCCGTTCAGTATCTATCAGGGAACTGCCCGTAAAGCGGCTACGGTTACCTATAGTACCCTTCCTACTGGTATTTCACTGAATAAGAATACAGCCGGTACGACTTCCGCAGAAGGAAAGCTGATCCTGGACGTAGCTTCAGGATCGAACCTTGGTGGAGCAGATTCCGGCACGATCACACTGACATTCAAAACTGGCAGCACAACGATCGGAACTGGGATCTTTACCTGGTCGAAATCGATCACCGGTGCGACCGGGCAGCAGGGAAACACCGGTACCGCAGCGACGAACGTGGTCTGCGGAAACGAGGCGGCAACGATCGCCTGCACGAAGGATGGAAAAGTTCTGGCGGCAGGAACCATTGTCGTTCCCTTTGCCGGATATATCGGTACTGCGAGAGCTGCATGCACGGTAGCGGTTACTGACCTACCGACCGGCATGACGGTCGCATCCGGGAACAACGTGGCAGCCACAACATCAAAGGATGGAAGCCTGACCATTACAGTTGCCAAGGATGCAAATCTCGGGTCGAATACAACATATAACGGGGAGATCACCCTTACCTTCACCTGTAACAGTCAGACATTCGTAAAGAAACTCGGCTGGTCCAAATCCATGACTGGTGCGACCGGTGCCCAGGGTAATCCCGGGGATGATGCTATTGCCATTGCGATCATCTCATCCAACGGCACGGTGTTCAAGAACTCATCCGGGACCACGACTCTGACTGCCTACGTGTATCAGGGCGGAGTACCTGTGACCGGGGATGCCCTGACGGCTCTTGGGACGCTCACGTGGTACAAGGGTGATACTGCGACAGGGACGACAGGTACTCAGCAGGTGGTGGCTGCAACAGATGTCAGTAATACTGCAGTCTACGAGGTAAGACTGGAAGCGTAAGGAGGTAATGCCATGTCAGTCATTGCAAGACAGGGCATCACCTTGTCATGGATGAAGGATATCAAAAAGACATACCGGTTCTATAAACTCCAGTCTGCGACGCTCAATCCGCCTGCAAAACCTACATCTGCAGAAACGATCCCACCTTCTGGCTGGAGTCTGGCAGAGCCGGAGTACGATGAGGCAGCCACAAACAGCCTGTACCATGTGGATTTGACAGTCTTTTCTGATGACACGTTCGCTTACAGTGATGTCTCGAAGGATACATCGTATGAAGCGTCCAATGTGGCGATGAACACTGCGAATACCGCACAGACTACGGCAAACAAGGCCCAGAGCCGGATCGACGCCGGGGAAAAATCCAGCAATCTCCTGATGGATGTCTATGCTTCCTCGATCAGCAAAGTCAATGCACCAAATAATCGGTACTTTTCAGACTCAACAAATACATCCACGATTTGCAGCTTTATCGCAGAGGCAGGACTGCCAGATCCAAACGCTACGCACTTTGTCAGGATCAACGTGACACAGGCAGGAAAGGGCAGAGCACTTTGCTTCTATAATGCCGGGTCAGAGAAAAGTGTTCCTGTGCTTGTTGGCGAGACTTATCGTGCAAGCTGTTATGCCAGAAGTTCTGACGGATGCACGCTGAGGATGGGATTCGGTAGTTCCAGGTATGTTCATTTCTTTGGACCGTTCTCCGATGGGAAGTGGACCTATTGCGAATATACTTTTACGATTGCCGAGGGAGGCCTTGCGACTAACAATACCGGTGATCGTTTTTACTTTTATAATCTGGCAAAGACCGGAGCGAATACACTGGGGATCCTTGATATGTGCGGCTTCCGGATCGAGCGGGTCACGAAAGATCTGTTGGAAGTACAGGAGGACGTCGCAGCCGTTACGCAGTTCAAAGTCGATATCGAGAACAATACCGTAGCGGCATCCGTGGTCCAGGGAAACATAGTAAATGCCATAAATCTCAGCACAGAGGGGATACAGATCAATGCTTCGAAGCTGAACATCAACGGCATCGTATCAGCAAACGATTACTTCAAGATCAATACCGACGGTAGCTTTGAGACGATTCGGGGGAAGATCGGCGACATCCACATCATAGAGACAGCTGTTTACTCGGGCTCAAAAAACAGCTTTTCAAGTAGCAATCAGGGTTTTTATCTGGGTTCTACCGGCGACTTTGCGCTGGGCGACGGTACTGCCTATCTGAAATGGGATGCCGCTCAGCAAAAACTGAACCTGAACGTGACAAGCCTTACGATCGGCGGAGCATTGGCAGCAACGGAATCCTACGTGGATACAGAAGTAGCTGATGCCCACGAGGCCGCAGTAAATGCCAAAGAGACAGGTCTTGGATGGAAGGTCAACCATACAAACTTTGCAGGGACTGGAACTGCCGGTGCAGGAGAGTGTTATCTCCATGGATACAGTGAGAAGAACGAGCCTGCAGATGCTGCTGGGTGGGTCATGTGGAATGGGAATAAGGTCACCATACCGAAAGGAATCGGTGCGGTCAACCCGAATACGAAAGCCCCATATAACACAGTATTGTACGTGGTCTATAGGATTCGTTCAAACGATACGGCTTTCTATAACGTCTGGAGGAATGGGACAAGCTGGAAGGCAATCAAGTATTCAGGGACCACACCGGGATCAGCAGCGACTTATACCTGGGATGAACCGAATGACATCATCCTCGCGATGTATGTTATGCCGTCCAGTGAAGGATCTATCCAGAATGCACAACTGTTTACACCTCCCAAAAAATACAGTGAACTGGTAGAGGTCGCAGACATCCATGCTGAGGAGGCTGCAAAGACTGCAACAAACTATATCCACTATAGTTCCACAAGTGGCCTTGTGATATCAGCGGATGCTTCAACCCCGGATGCGGGTTATAACACGCAGATTCTGTCCACCGGGATTCAGTTCCGAAATGATACAACTGTCCTGGCCTCGATCAGTGGTTCGGCTTTTACAATCTATCAGCCGGGGCAGACAAACCCTGCTATGCTGCTGGATGCGGATTCACTGAGATTTTATAAGTACGGTACGACCACGGTGGCGGCGACACTCGGGACCAGCGGGCTTGAGGTGGCCTCCGGTAAGATCGGTGGTTTCACCACAAATGCCACTAGGCTTAATGGACACGTGACGGATGTCAATTATCAGGTCTATCTGCAGACCGGACAGGGACCAACATCGAACGCACTCGCCGTGCAGAAGAAAATCAGCACGTACTGGCGTGACCTCATTGAGCTTACTTACGATGGCAGGATCGTCTGCAACGGATATGACTCCAGTGCCCTGCGTGAACACACGGTACTCATACAGAATGGTGTGATATCCATCGGGAACCGGTTCGGTCAGGTGAACATGCAGTACGAGACTAATGTAGGCCTTCAGGTAACGTATGGCCTTCATGTCATGACGCAGAGACATTACGAGGAATTAACAGCTGGAGAACTGTGCGACACGGAGTTCGTATTGTCCGGCCTTGCCAGCGGTACAGGTACTACACTGGTGATCGACTCCGAAGGCATTGTGAAAAGGACTTCCTCGTCGAAGAGATATAAAGATCATATCTGCAGCTATACATTGGAGGAAGCAAAGTCCCTTCTGTCCCTTCCGGTGGTTCGCTTTCAATACAAAGACGGCTACCTGATGAAATCGGATCCGATGGATGGAAAGTCCATGCCTGGCTTTTACGCGGAGGATGTGGCAGAGATCATACCGGAGGCAGCGATCTATAACGCAGACGGGCAGGTAGAAGACTGGAATTACCGTATTCTTATCCCCGCCATGTTGAAACTGATACAAGACATGCATAAAGAACTGGAGGCGCTTCATGGAAACTAAGAAACAGAAACCTACCATCATTGCAACAAAGGAATTTAAAACTTCCCTGGTGGAACTGATCAACCATTCGGAGGTTCCATCTTTTATTCTTCTTGAGATTCTTGAAAAGGTGACACAGGACGTTCGAGTCGCAGTAGATGCTGTATACCAGCAGGAAGTTGCGGCATACGAAAAGGAGGGATGAAAATGAACATTGATTTATTACAGACCATACTCGGAGGCCTTCTTGGCGGTGGGGTGATCGGACTTCTGGAGTTCCTGATCCGGCGTCATGATGAGCGGAAAGACAGGAATAAGGATATTCTTGATTCCCTGCAGGAGCTTAAGAATAAGATCGACAGGGTAGCGGATAAGGGAGATGAGAGAGCTGCAGTGGCAGCTAGGGTCAGGATCCTTCATTTCGCCGATGAGATGCTGGAAGGGAAACGGCATTCAAAGGACTCATATGACCAGGCTATGTCGGATATCACTTTCTATGAACGGTATTGCGAGAATCACCCGGAGTTTCGGAACAACCAGACGGTCGCGACAGTTTCCTTTATTAAGCGGAACTATGAAGAGCGGCTTGACAAACATGATTTCTTATAAGGAGGGAGAACATTATGAAGTTCAGCAATAGAACCTATGATTTTTTGAAGTGGATCGCGCTCATCGTACTGCCTGCCGTGGCGACGCTTTACGGGGCACTCGCACCTACCTGGGGCTGGCCGTATGCGGAGCAGATCGTTTATACCATCACCGCTGTTGATACTTTCCTCGGCACGCTTCTCGGCATCAGCAATCTTCAGTATAAGGCAGGTGATGAGACATGAGAAAGTACGGAATCGACATCAGCGAGTGGCAGGAAAACGTATCCTACGAGAAGCTGGCTTCCCAGATCGATTTCGTGATCCTTCGGGAGGGGAAGAGGCAGGAAATCGACGACCACTTCCTGGAGCATGTGAAAGGGTTCCAGGCGGCAGGCGTCCCGATCCTCGGGGTGTACCATTTCATTTATGCCCTCACGAAAGAGGAAGCAAGACTGGAAGCACTGTCGTGTATCCGTAATATGGAGAAAGCAGGACTGCCCGGATCTACAAGGATCTGGGCAGATTTTGAATACGACACCGTTGATAAGGCTGCTGCGAGGGGAGTCCTTCTGGGTGCACTGGAGTGTAACCTCTTTACAGAGATATTCTGTGAGACCGTCAAGGCGGCAGGGTATCCTACCGGCATCTATACAAACGGTGATTATATCGAAAATATGTACTATAAGGAGACGCTTGAGAAGTACCCGATCTGGCTTGCTGACTATGAGGGAGAACCCGACTATCCGTGTATGATCCGGCAGTACAGCAGCAAAGGAAAACTCAGCGGATATGGCGACACGCTGGATATGGATTATGTGGAGGGAGAAGCAGTGAAGAAAACAAGAACAAAGATCGTAGGCCTGGCACAGAGCTGGGTCGGCAAAAAGGAATCGGACGGATCGCATAGAATGATCATCGACATCTATAACGAACAGAGACCGCTCCCGAGGGGATATGCAGTTACCTATACGGATGCATGGTGTGCGACGTTTATCTCCGCACTGGCGGTGAAACTCGGATACACGGACATCATCCCGACCGAGTGCAGCTGTGTGTACATGATCCAGAAAGCACAGGCGATGGGGAACTGGGTAGAGGACGACGGGTATGTCCCGCTTCCGGGAGACATCATCTTTTACGACTGGCAGGATAATGGTACCGGTGACAATAAGGGTGTCGCGGATCACGTCGGAATCGTCGAGAAGGTTGGAACGAAAAGCATCACCGTAATCGAAGGGAACTATTCGGATTCTGTCAAGAGACGGGTCCTTGCCATCAACGGAAGGTATATCAGAGGATATATCGTACCTAAGTATGATGCGGAGGAGACGGAGATTGAACTGACCGATGGGACAGACGTGAAGGGTAATTTCCAGGAAGAACTGTCGAAAAGACCGAAGTGGACCGGCAGGGTGACAGCCAGTGCGCTAAACGTCCGGTCCTGGGCAGGAACAGAGCATCCGAATATTAAAAGCTGGCCGATCCTCGGATTCGGAAACCTTGTGGATGTCTGCGACACTCTGAAAGCAGCGGACGGAAGTCTCTGGTACTACATCCGGATTGAGGGACGGATCTATGGGTTTGTGAGTGGGAGGTATGTCGTTAGAAACTAATTAAAAAGGACGCCTCAAGCGACCTTAGAGCCTACTTTTGGCGTCCTTGTATTATTCATTTCTTAAGTGGGATGTGTTTCTTAAATGATAACCCGTTAGATTCATCACCACATCATATTACAGTTTTCGCATTTAAAATTAGTACCAATTTTAGATGAAGCTGCACCCCAGAATGCGACAGACATTCTTTTATCTTCCCATTTTGCGGAACGGACTTTATAGTGACCACAGTACGGGCAAGGGTATGTTGCATATCTAATTTGCCATGGAGAGCCGGATTCATTACTGGCAACTGCTTCTTTATATTCTTGGGCAATTATTGTATTTTCACGTTTTCTACTTTCTTCGCCTGCCAAGTATTCTTTTCGTTGAATCTCTTGGCCGGTTTTAGAATTTGCAAAGAGGTGCCATAGGAAGGCACATAAGGCTAATGCTGCATTTATACCCACATACAGAAATATGCAATATAAGGTGCCTTGGCTTGTATCCGCTATAAACGCTCCGAATAACCCGGCTAATGAACCAATATGAAGAGCAATTCCAAAAAATAATAGAAATCCAGCTATAGCTTCCATTACGATGTTTCTCCTTAAAAATACAATGTTGCAAAAAAGCGAATGATCTTTTTCAGCTTCAAAGACATTTACAGTATAGCAGTTAACTGTTGCATTTACAAGCTGCTTAACATCGCCTGCAGGACGGATTCCTGCGGGCTTTCTTTTTTGGCATTTCCGTCCAACAGTTGCACGATCAAGGGGGATTTAACTTGCGGTACTACATCCGGATCGACGGAAGGATCTATAGATTCGTAAGCGGGAAGTATATTGTGAGAAATTAACAGAAAATCTACTGAGGCGTCATAGTTATTCTGAGTCAATTTATTTGCGATGGATAGATAATTGTGATACCATGAAACAAAATCTATCGGGAGCATTAAGAATGAAAGCACAGAATAGAATTAGATCCGGGTTATTAGATATACCATTTTATTGTTATTTCTTTTTCATAGGTGCATGTGTTTCTTATATTATGGCATCTTACTTCAGGAAGGGAACTCTACTATTTTGGGTTGGCAATATTCTGGTAGTGGCAGGATTGGTCTTTATGGCAACAGTTATGTTAAAACGTCGCCATGCTTATAAGCTATTGGAATCAATAGAAACAGAATGGCGAACAGCAACGATTGCTGATACTGTTTCCGAGTTCATAATACATTATGATCAGCTACTCGATGAATTAAGTTCCTTTGAGAAGCATCATAAGCCTTATGTTAAATATCTTAATGGTTTTACTTTAGATGTCGCCGAAGATACTTTTCAATGGCGGCTGCGAGAGGCGATTGCCCGGGAAACCACTAGTACTCTTTCTTTGATAAAAAGAGAGTACGCATATAATAATGAGCGTAAAAGGGGATTGTACGCATACTTTGTTGATGAGATTAAGAAGTATCAGAACAGATTTTTGGGAGAAGAAACATGGGACCTTCTGAAAGAATCGTTGGAAAAAGTATATAGAGCTTCAGGATCCGAGGTGAATCTACATTACTCATTGTTTCTGGAGCCAGATGAACTTCTTCCGTCTCTGCAACGAACGATTCCAGATGACTCCCTATTAGAAAACACAGACGATATTCTTCTACCCACGAGAGAACCAGTTCTTACACTAGAAGGAATTGACGGGATGGAAGGGCATAAATTTGAATACTGGTGCGCAAACCTTCTTCGGAATAATGGGTTTCAGGATGTTTCGGTGACTCCAGGCAGCGGTGATCAGGGCATTGATATCACGGCTGTAAAAGAAGGCGTGAAGTATGCGTTTCAATGTAAAAACTATTCTGGGCAGGTTGGAAATTCCGCTGTTCAGGAAGCACATGCAGGAAAATCATTTTACGATTGTCATGTAGCCGTTGTTATAACAAACAGTACCTTTACATCGGGTGCAAAGGCCTTAGCAAAGAAGACAGGGGTTTTACTCTGGGATCGCGAAAAGATAAGCAGTATGCTTTCTTAAATTTCAATATAGAATGTTTGATGATCTTAGCCTGAAGGATACTCTTCGGAGATTCCTGCGGGCTTTCTTTTTTGCTATCTCCGTCCAACATCCGCACGATCAAGGGGGGATTTAACTTGCTATTCTTGGCCGTTCGAGGTAACATGTGACACTACAACGAGAGGAGGAACGTTCATGGAAGTAACCGTGATCCAGGCAAAGGAAGAGAAAAAAGAACGCCTGCGGGTAGCAGCGTACTGCCGTGTTTCATCCGATCAGGATGAGCAGGAATCTTCGATCGAGAACCAGATCGCGCACTACAGAGATCTGATCGAAAACACCCCGGAATATGCCTTCGCTGGTGTCTACTATGACCAGGGCATTTCCGGTTTCATTGAGAATCGTCCGGGATTTCAAAGCCTGATGGAGGATGCCCGGGCCGGGAAGATCGATCTTATCATTACAAAGTCCATAACAAGATTTGCCAGAAACACCGATACTATTCTGAAAGCTACGAGAGAGCTGAAGAAGCTGGGTATCGGTGTTTTCTTTGAACTGCAGAATATTAACACCCTGACCCAGGCCGGGGAGCTTCTGATGACCGTGTACGCTGCCTTTGCCCAGGGCGAGAGTGAAACATACAGGGAGCTGGCGCTGATCGACCGTCACAGGCGATTTGAAGAGGGGAAGCCAATGTATGAGCTTCAGAATGCGTTCGGATACCGGCCAGGGGAGAAAAAGGGAACGTTTGAGATTGTTCCTGAAGAGGCAGTAATCATTAAACAGATTTACAAGTGGGTTCGAGAAGAATACGCAACTGTGACTATCCTAAAGATGGCGAAAGCAGCAGGCTTTCATACCCGGCACGGCCATGACTTCCGTGATACGCAGATCTACGGAATTGTCAAGAACGAGATCTACAAGGGCGATTACATCGTACAGAAGAACTACACTGATGAAAACCGAAAGCGGCGGATTAATCAAGGTGAACTGAAATCCTGGTATATCGAGGACGATCATCCGGCGATCGTATCGAAGAAGCTCTGGAAGGATGCAAATGAAGTGCTTGAAAAACGAGCAGCGGAACGTTTCCGACATCTTGATCTTCTTCCGATGACGGAGGAGAACTACCCATACAAAGACAAGTTGTTTTGCGGATATTGCGGTCAAAGGCTTTATCCAACGAAAACAAGAGCTCGTGTACAGTATGCTTTTGTTTGCCAAAAGAAGAACAGAAATGCCGGTGAATGCTGTCGGGGACTTAGTGTTAGACAAAAAGTGCTCGAGACTTGGGGTGACATAACGGAGAACATTTACATCACGTTTGATCCGGATAAGCCAATTCCCAAACAGTACAGTTTTGTAAAGGAAAGCACCTGGAAGAAGAAACATGAAAAGAAAGACTATTATGGCAAGTTGAAACCTTACAATAAAGAAAACTACCATTATTACAAACGGATCTTCTGCGAGAAGTGCGGGTGGCCGCTTTACCGCACTAGGCGACGTGAGGGAAATATCATGTTCATTTGCGCTGGCCGACATAGTTTTCATGTCAGTTTTTGCAGCGGCATTATCATTCCAGAAGAAGTCCTTAATCGGCTTCCGGAAAAAGAAGGATATTACATCATGAGGGAGGAAATAATAGATGGCGAGAAACATTACAGTTATTCCTGCAGGAGTGAAAAGCCTAAAAGGAAGGAGAAGCCAGCAAGAAACGAAGAAAACTAGAGTAGCTGCATACTGCCGCGTATCAACAGACCAGGATGAGCAGCTTAATTCCTTTGAAAACCAGGTCGATTACTACACCAAATACATTACTGGAAGGCCAGATTACCAGATGATCGACATCTATGCGGATGAGGGTATCAGCGGAACCAACACCAAGAAGCGTGAAGGATTCAACCGGATGATCGCGGACTGCGAAGCCGGGAAGATCGACTTGGTGATCACAAAATCGATTTCCAGGTTTGCGAGGAACACGCAGGACTGCCTCTTTTATTCCAGAAAGCTCAAAAGCCTGGGAGTCGGGATCATCTTCGAGAAAGAAAACATCAGTACGATGGATGCCAGCGGCGAGCTGCTTTTCACAATTCTTAGTTCTCTTGCCCAGGAAGAATCCAGGAACATCTCCGAGAACTGCAAATGGGGAATCCGGCATAACTTCCAGAAGGGTATCGTACGGATGAATACAAAAGGATTTATGGGGTACGACGCAGACAAGGATGGGAACCTTGTCATCAACCAGGACCAGGCAAAGATCGTCCGCAGGATCTTCCGGGAATATGAAGAAGGATGGACACCGAATGAGATCGCAAGGCATCTGAACGCCGATAAGGTAAAAAGTGTGAAAGGAACGGGCACCTGGTGGGGTCCCACTATTCGAGGGATGCTGACAAATGAGAAGTACCAGGGTGATGCCAGACTTCAGAAGACCTATACAACCGATTACCTCACAAAGAAGCGGGCTAAGAATAATGGCCAGATTGAGCAGTACTATGTGGAGAATTCTCATGAAGCGATTATTCCGAAAACAGAGTGGGAAGCCGTGCAGCAGGAAATAAAGCGCAGAGCAGATTACTGTGAAGAAGTCGGCCTGGCCAATTTCGGTACAGCATCGGTGGACAGTGCATTCTCATCGAGGGTTGTTTGCGGGCGATGCGGAAAAGCATATGGCCGGAAATGCTGGAGTAACAGGCAGCAACACTTCTGGGTCTGTAAAAACAAATGGAAGGAAAGTGGCGGAACTTGTCAGGGAGAGAATGTGAAGGAGGAAGCTCTGCAGAAAGCATTTGTTATCGCCTGGAATAGTGTGGTAAAGAGCCGGAATAAGCAGCTTGCGTCATGGGAGACTATGAAGGAAGCAGGGGATCCGTTGCAGGCAATGAGGGCACAGCAGATGATCGAGCTGACAGAGCAGGGGCTGCTTACCTGCGAAGTTCCGGAGCTTACCCGGATGGTACTTGAGCGGATCATTGTTCACAGCAAGACGCACTTCACGGTCCGGTTCCTGGATGGGACAGAGAAAGAGGTATGCATAACAGAATAAGAATAGCAGTATCCGGCACTCTTCTTCGCGAGGGGTGCCGCTTTTTTTATGGGTGAGAAGGATAGAATTGCATGTGGGATGGTGGTAAAATAATACAAAAGAACGCAATGATATAAAAAGGAGATGAATGGAAATGGCCGACTTTGTGAAGAAGATTAAGGATGAGATTACGTTGGAGAACCTTCTAGCCATGGCATTAAAGACTCCTGGCGTAAAGATCAAGAGAGATGTCTTCTTACGCAAAGAACTTCTTAAGCATTGCTCAGAAGATGAAATAAAAGAGGCTATACGTTATAATCCAGCTAAAGCCGGAATTCCTAAAAGTGTAATAAATAAAGTCGCAAAATCTGTAATTTCCTATGAAACGAAAAAGGTATCGGGGCTCTCTGTTGCGGCGAGTATTCCGAGCTCTATAAATGCCGCTGCCGCTGTTGGGTCTGGCTTAGCGGATTTATCATCCTTTTATGCCCATATTTTCCGTGTAGTCCAAGAATTAGCTTATCTATACGGATTTCCGCAGTTTGACCTGAAGGAAGATAACATTGATTCAGAGACCATGGATTTCTTAATGCTGTTTCTGTGTGTCATGTTTGGTGTGCAGGGAGCCGCAACGTATCTCAATAAGCTGGCAGATACTTTAGCAAAACACATGTCAAAAAAACTGGCAGCAAAAGCACTAACAAAAGGAACAATCTATCCTTTGGTAAAACAGTTTGCTACGAAAATTGGCGTTCATATGAATAAGCAGTTCTTTGCGGATACAGTGACCTCTGCGATACCTTTGATTGGGAGCGTGGCATCAGGTGGGCTGACCTGGATAATGTTTAAACCGTGCTGCATTAAGCTTCAGAAGAACCTGATGACATATAACCTGTGTGACCCGGATTATTATCGCGTGGTTGTGGATGTAGAGGGAGAAGTAATAGAGGAAGAAAACAGAGAGAGTAATTGATTGCATTGGGGGTACCATAAGTGTTTAATCCGGGATTAAAAATTGGACAAGTTCTGAAAAATAAAGATATAGTGGACATTTTTAAATGTGGGAACATGGGCGGGATGAGACGCTCAAAAACGACGAACACGCTTGTCATAGTTTCTGATTATACAAAAGGTATTTATCATGATAAATGGATCGGCGGTGTTCTCCATTATACAGGAATGGGGAAAAACGGGGACCAAGATATTCACTGGGCTCAGAATGCGACCCTCGCAGGTTGCGGTCATAACGGAATCGATATTCATCTGTTTGAAGTAATAGATCCAGGAGAATATATCTACTGCGGGCGGATCGATTTGGTAAAAAAACCATACACAGAAATACAGCCAGGAGAAGATGGAAACAATCGGAAGGTGTGGATGTTTCCGATCCGACCAGTTCCAGAGAATAATGCTAGGAAACCACCGATGTTTGTTTTCTCCGACATGGACGATTATAAGAATCGTGGAAAAGATGTAGATGTTAAATATTCACAGATGTTGGCGGAGAGAAAAAAGAGCGGAGCTAAATCATCAGTGCCTATACCTGTTGTGATCCCAAAGCCACAACCAAAACCAAAAGCTATAGTTCCTGCAGATATCTTGGGAAGGCAGGTAAAGCATAAATCTTTTGGCATAGGAGTGATAACGGATATTAGTGCAGGGAATATTATCGTCGATTTTGATACAGACGGTACGAAAAAGATGGGGTACGAAGTCTGCATGAAGAATAGGCTACTGGAATTTATTTGAAGTCATCGAGAATAGTTACTTTAACGTAAAACTTACCCCTGGGGTATATCTACTTCAGAGATGTGTAAATGGGGTAAAACCACAATATATAGATATAGGTACAAACTTGACCACAAGGCGTAGTTCGTCGGGTGTAGAACCGCCTGCGAAGGATATTGTGGAAAAGCCTGAACTGAGGGTTTATACGGATGGCTTTGGAAGTCGCAAAGGCGATAAC
>CADBRG010000042.1 GCA_902797015.1 uncultured Lachnospiraceae bacterium | reverse complement strand
AGAAAGCTCGTTTCCCGACGGTGAACTAACTCCTAACTACGACTAAGACACTCCAGAATGCTGTCGTGCCTAAGTCTTCGTAAGGAGTGGATTTCACCTCTGGTCAAAACACTCGCAAAAAATCTTTGTAGATTCCGGTTAGGCCTGGCTCATCTATTTTCAAATGTGTTACAAAACAGAGTATTGTCATCTGCTGAAAGTCTGTGCAGCAACTGTGTGGCACATCGTTTTAGCATTATCAAAAACGTATATATTTATCCGACGGTATCGGTGCCGGCGTCTTTGACTTCGCCGGTGCCGATTGTTTTTTCGATCAGATCTACGATTGTTGAGACCGCGTCAAGCTGTGCACTCTGTGACATGGCATCGATGTAGGTCTGTCTGTTTTCCCAAAGGGACGAAATGGCGGTCAGAAGCTTCTCATCTGTCATCTCGTCTTCTTCAATCACGACACTGAATCCCTGCTTCTCGAATGATCGCGCATTCAGAATCTGGTCACCGCGGCTGGCAGCCTTCGAAAGCGGGATCAGGATGTTTGGCTTATGGAGGGCGAGAAGCTCGCAGATCGAGTTCGCGCCTGCACGGGAGATGACGATCTCGGCGAGTGCCATGACATCGGGAAGTTCTTTCCCGAGATATTCATACTGCCGATAGCCTTCTGTGCCGTCAAGAGACGGATCCAGATGTCCTTTTCCGCAAAGGTGCACGATCTGGAAGCGCTCCAGGAGCTGTGGCAGCAGGCTTCGTACGGTCTGATTCAAAAAGGCCGAGCCTAAGCTTCCGCCGATCACGAGAAGCGTTGGCTTGTCGCCTGTAAGACCGGTGAATTCTTTCGCACGTTCCGGACTTCCAGCAAACAGTTCTTTTCTGATCGGGGAACCGGATAAGATCGCACGGCCTTCCGGAAGATACGGAATTGTTTCCGGGAAGTTACAGCAGACCCAGGAAGCGGCCGGGAAGGCGATCTTGTTGGCGAGTCCCGGTGTCAGGTCAGACTCGTGAATGATGACCGGGATATGCTTATGCTTTGCGGCAAGCACAACCGGAACACTGACATAACCGCCTTTTGAAAATACGATATCAGGTTTTAATTTCCGCAGAAGGCGGCGCGCCTGTCCATATCCTTTCAGGACGCGGAAGGGATCTGACATGTTTTTCAGATCGATATAACGGCGCAGCTTTCCGGAGGAAATGCCGGCGTACGGGATGCCGATATCCTGGATCAGTGTTTTCTCGATTCCTTCGTAGGATCCGACATAATAGATCTTGTAACCGGCTTCCTTTAACTGTGGGATCAGAGCAATATTTGGTGTCACATGTCCGGCGGTTCCGCCGCCGGTAAGCAGTATTTTTTTCATGGAAAATCCATCCTTTTTTCATTTTTGATAATAGTTAAAGGGATTATACTCTTTTTTTGCGAAAAAAGGAATCCTCTGTTATACTATTTACACGAATGTGCTGATGAAAAAGCACAATGATCAGTAATAACACTTTCAGAGGCAAATGTGCCCGGACAAGGGGGATACTATGGGAAACGTGAGATTTGATTATTCCAAGACAGCACCATTTATCAGCGAGGATGAAATATCCTTTATCAAAGGTCAGGCAGAGGCGGCACGTGAGCTGCTGCTTTCGGGCAAAGGCGCCGGCAATGATTATATCGGCTGGGTTGATCTGCCGGTAGACTATGATAAAGAAGAATTTGCAAGAATCCTTGCTGCAGCAGAGAAGATCAAACAGGATTCAGAGGTACTTGTTGTGATCGGAATCGGCGGGTCTTATCTTGGGGCCCGTGCTGCGATCGAATTCCTTCGTCCGGATTTTTATAACAATCTTCCGAAAGAAGTCCGCAAGACGCCTGAGATCTATTTTGCAGGCAACAATATCAGCGGATCTTATCTGGAGAACCTGCTTGCTGTAATCGGTGACAGAGACTATTCCGTAAACGTCATCTCCAAATCAGGTACGACGACAGAGCCGGCCATTGCATTCCGGATCTTTAAAGAAAAACTGGAAGAAAAATACGGAAAAGAAGGGGCTGCAAAGAGAATCTATGCGACCACAGACAAGGCAAGAGGTGCATTAAAAGGACTTGCGGATGAGGAAGGATATGAGACCTTTGTCGTGCCGGATGATATCGGCGGACGTTTCTCGGTTTTAACAGCAGTAGGTCTTTTACCGATCGCTGTCAGCGGCGCGGACATCACAAAGCTGATGGAAGGCGCAGCAGAAGGCAGACAGCGTGCAAAAGAGCTTCCGTTTGAAGAGAATGATGCGATGCAGTATGCTGCAGTTCGTACGATTCTGAACAGAAAAGGAAAAGGGATCGAGATCCTGGCGAATTATGAGCCGCGCCTGCACTATATCGCTGAGTGGTGGAAACAGCTGATGGGAGAAAGCGAAGGAAAAGACCAGAAAGGTATTTATCCGGCTTCTGTTGATCTGACCACAGATCTTCACTCCATGGGTCAGTTTATCCAGGATGGCAGCCGGATCATGTTTGAGACCGTACTGCACGTTGAGAATCCGGATGGCAGTGTTGAGATCCGTGAGGAGGAGAAGGATCTTGACGGCCTGAATTATCTGGCAGGAAAGGATATGGCATTTGTCAATGAATGTGCGATGAACGGTACGATGCTCGCACATACAGACGGCGCGACACCAAACCTCCTGGTACACATTCCGGGAATGTGTGAGAGAACACTCGGACAGTTGTTCTATTTCTTTGAATTTGCTGTCGGTGTCAGCGGATATATGCTCGGCGTTAATCCGTTCAATCAGCCGGGCGTAGAAAGCTATAAGAAAAACATGTTTGCATTACTTGGCAAACCGGGCTTTGAAGAGATGGGAGAAGCTCTTCGTAAGCGAATCTAACAGGGTATTTGCCATTAGGGAGGTAGGAATATGACAGATACATCTATGATCGCGGATCTGACTGCGAATCCTGCACTCTGGATTTGGGTCATCATCATCGCGGCATGTATTTTTGCTGAGATCGCGACCCTTGGCTTAACAACCATCTGGTTTGCCGGCGGCGCCGGTGTGGCATTGGTCGTAAGCATCGTCGGCGGAGGCATCTGGGTGCAGATCATTGTCTTCATCATTGTATCGGTTGTGCTTATGTTTCTGGTCCGCCCTTATGCCAAAAAGAGATTTAACAGCAAGCGTACAGCAACAAATGTTGACAGTATCCTGGGACAGACGGGAATCGTGATCGATGAGATCAATAACCTGATGTCAAAGGGGCTGGTTAAGATCGGCGGCCAGGAATGGACTGCACGGTGTATGGATTCCGGGGAAACCATAGGGCCGGGCGAAGAGGTCGTGGTCGAGCGTATCGAAGGCGTGAAAGTCATCGTTCGGAAGAAAGAAGGAGGAAACTGATATGCCAATGGTTGCGGTAATTATTATTGTTATTATCATTGTTATCATCGTAGCATCCTGCATCAAGATCGTTCCGCAGGCGCATGCGTTTGTTCTCGAGCGTCTTGGCGCTTATCAGGCGACATGGGACGTCGGCCTGCACTTTAAGGTTCCGCTCATTGACCGTGTGGCAAAGCGGGTTCTGTTAAAAGAACAGGTCGTTGACTTTGCACCACAGCCGGTTATCACAAAGGATAACGTAACGATGCGGATCGATACGGTTGTCTTCTTCCAGATCACGGACCCGAAGCTGTATGCTTACGGCGTGGAAAATCCGATTTCCGCGATCGAGAACCTGACGGCGACGACACTGCGTAACATCATCGGCGATCTGGAACTTGATGAGACCCTGACATCCAGAGAGACGATCAATACGAAGATGCGCGCAACACTGGATGAGGCGACAGACCCATGGGGTATCAAGGTAAACCGTGTCGAACTCAAAAACATCATTCCGCCGCAGGCGATCCAGGATGCGATGGAGAAGCAGATGAAGGCGGAGCGTGAGCGCCGTGAAGCGATCCTTCGTGCAGAGGGTGAGAAAAAGTCGACGATCCTTGTTGCGGAAGGTAAAAAGGAATCTGCGATCCTGGATGCAGAAGCAGAAAAACAGGCTGCGATCCTTCGGGCAGAAGCCAAGAAAGAAGCAACGATCAAGGAAGCAGAAGGACAGTCTGAGGCGATCATCAAGATCCAGCAGGCAAATGCAGACGGTTTGCGTTTCTTAAGAGAAGCCGCACCGGATGAAGCGGTTCTTCGGTTAAAGAGTCTGGAAGCATTTGCAAAAGCAGCTGACGGCAGATCCTCCAAGATCATCATCCCGTCAGAGATTCAGGGCATCGCAGGCCTTGCAAAATCAGTAGTAGAAGTAGTAAAAGAACCACAAGAGGAGAACCATGAGTAGTTTAAAGGGTAGAAATTTTTTGAAACTGTTGGATTTTACACCGGATGAGATCCTGCATATGATCGATCTGGCGGCAGACCTGAAGAAAAAGAAAAAAGAGGGCACACTGCATGCTTATCATCGCGGGAAAAATGTTGCACTGATCTTTGAAAAGACCAGTACCAGAACACGCTGTTCTTTTGAAGTCGCAGCAAGTGATCTGGGTATGCACAGTACATTCCTGGATCCGACGGCATCACAGATCGGCAAAAAGGAAAGTATCGCCGATACCGCGAGAGTTCTCGGACGGATGTATGACGGCATTGAGTATCGCGGATACGGTCAGGAGATCGTAGAGGAACTGGCAAAGTATGCAGGCGTTCCGGTATGGAACGGCCTGACCAATGAGTTTCATCCGACGCAGATGCTTGCAGATGTATTAACGATCAAAGAGCACTGCGGAAAGATCAAGGGCATCAAGCTCGCATACATGGGCGATGCCCGCTACAATATGGGAAATTCCCTTATGGTTGTCAGTGCGAAGCTGGGAATGCACTTTACGGCATGCACCAGTCAGAAATATTTCCCGGACGAAGCACTCGTAGAGCAGTGCCGTGCGATCGCAAAAGAGACGGGCGGCAGCATTACGCTGACCGAAGATGCGATGGAAGGCGTAAAGGGTGCAGACATCATTTATACCGATGTCTGGGTATCCATGGGCGAACCGGATGAAGTCTGGGAAGAGCGTATCCATGACCTTCTTCCGTACCAGGTAAACCATGCGCTGATGGACGCTGCAGGTCCGCAGGTGAAGTTCATGCACTGTCTGCCGGCATTCCATGACCTGAATACCGGAATCGGACAAAAGATCAATGAGAAATTTGGCCTGGACGCAATGGAAGTGACAGATGAAGTATTTGAGAGCCCGCAGTCGATCGTATTTGACGAAGCAGAGAACCGCATGCATACGATCAAGGCAGTCATGCTTGCAACACTGGGCGAACCGGAGAGTGAAGATTGAAGGATAAGATTCGGACGATCTTGAAAGAACGAAATGGCTTTGTTTCTGGTCAGGAGCTTTCAGAAGGACTCGGTGTTTCGAGAACTGCCGTCTGGAAGGTGATCCGTCAGCTGGAAGAGGAAGGTTATGTGTTCGAAGCAGTCCGTAACAAAGGATACCGGCTTGTAACAGAGCCGGATCTTTTGACAAAAGCAGCCATTTCTGAAAGGCTGTCTACGGAATGGGCAGGACAGGAAGTCTGTTCGTTCGACGAGATCGACTCTACGAACAATGAGGCGAAACGGCAGGCAGAGATCGGTGCACCGCACGGACTGCTTGTCATTTCAGAAGTACAGACCGCAGGCAGAGGCAGAATGGGACGCCCGTGGAGCTCTCCGGCCGGCAGCGGAATCTGGATGTCGCTTTTGTTACGGCCATCGCTTGCGCCGATTCAGGCATCAGGGCTGACACTGGTCATGGCGCTTGCAATCAGAGAGGCGATCGTAACCTTGACCGGAGCGGAATGCAGGATCAAATGGCCGAATGATATCGTGGCTGACGGGAAAAAGGTTTGCGGCATCCTGACAGAGATGAGTGCTGAACCCGACAGGATCAATCATGTTGTGATCGGTGTCGGGATCAATGTGACAGATGATTCCTTCCCGGAAGAGATCCGGGACAGAGCTATTTCGATCTGGCAGGTATGCGGGCAGAAGATACAAAGGGCAGAACTGGTTGCAGAGATCCTGAAAACGTTTGAACGCTTTTATGAGCAATATCTGCAAAGCGGGGATATGAGTACATTGCTGGATGCGTATAATGCGGCACTCATCAACTGCGGACAGACGGTCCGGGTATTGGATCCCAAGGGAGAATACGAAGCGGTTGCGAGAGGAATTATTCCAAGCGGCGCGCTGATTGTCGAGAAGGACGGACAGACCAGAGAAATCATTTCCGGCGAAGTGTCGGTGCGGGGTGTTTATGGATATGTATGAGGATAAAGTCGTTTTATGTGCAGCCAGTGCATATGACAAAAAATATTATCTGAATCCAAAGTTTGACGGATTGCCGCAGGGGGTAAAAGAAGACCTGCAGATCATGTGCGTGCTGTTTACAGAAGATGTGGGCGGCATTCTGTCGCTCTATTTTGACGATGATGGCAGTCTTCAGATTGAAACAGATGCGGCAGAAGAAGATATATTGTATGATGAGATCGGAAGCGCACTGAAGGTAAAACAGATGCGTTCAGATAAACGGGATCTCTTAGAAGGACTGGAAATGTATTACAGGATTTTTCAGTAAACAAATGCTTTCAGGCAGGAGGATTACAGATGCTTTTAACGATCGATATCGGCAATACCAACTTTACACTGGGTGTATTTAAAGGAGAAGAACTGGTCACTACGTTTCGTATGACGACAAAGTCAGCCCGTACCTCCGACGAATATGCCATGATCATGCTGGATCTTTTAAACTACAACAACGTGGCAATGGAAGACATCTCAGATGTGATCATTGCGTCCGTTGTTCCGAACATCATGCATTCCATGACAAGCGCATGTGTCAAATACCTGAATACGACACCGATTATTGTACAGGCGGGAATCCGCACCGGAATCCGTGTCTGCAATAAGAATCCACAGAGTGTCGGTGCAGACCGTATTGTGGATGCGGCAGCAGCATATGGTATTTACGGCGGACCGGTCATCGTCATTGACTACGGAACCGCAACAACATTTGACCTGATTACTGAGGACGGTTCATTCATCGCCGGTGTTACGGCTCCGGGGATCCGCTCGAGTGCACAGTCCCTGTGGAGCAATACGGCAAAGCTTCCGGAATTTGAGATCGTAAAGCCGGAAAGCATCCTGGCACAGGATACCATCACGAGTATGCAGGCCGGTGTCGTCTATGGTCAGATCGGACAGACGGAATATATCGTGAATCAGATGAAAAAGGATTCCGGTCTGGAAAACATCAAAGTGGTCGCAACCGGCGGTCTGGGTGTTCTGATCAACAATGAAACAGATGTGATCGATATTTATGATCCGCATCTGACGCTTTACGGTCTGCGGATCGTATTTGAGAAACAGGGGAAAAAGTGAAGCAGCTTAACATTGGAAATGTCACATTAGAAAATAATCTGATCCTTGCGCCGATGGCAGGCGTATCAGACCTTTCGTTCCGGCTTCTCTGCAAAGAGCAGGGGGCCGGACTTGTGTGTATGGAAATGGTCAGCGCAAAGGCCATCTATTACCGCAATAAGAATACCGAAAAGCTGATGGAGATATCGCCTGTTGAGCACCCGGTGTCACTCCAGCTCTTTGGGTCGGATCCTGATATCATTGCGCTGATCGCTGAGCAGATCCAGGACCGACCGTTTGATATTCTGGATTTTAATATGGGCTGTCCTGTCCCAAAGGTTGTGAATAACGGGGAAGGGTCGGCGTTGATGAAAGATCCGAAGCTGGTGCGTGAGATCCTTCAAAAGCTGGTCAAAGCCAGCAGGAAGCCTGTTACCGTAAAAATTCGGAAGGGGTTTGATGACGAACATGTGAATGCGGTTGAAATCGCAAAGATCGCAGAAGATTGCGGCGTCGCGGCGGTTGCGGTTCACGGTAGAACGAGGCAGCAGTACTATTCCGGAAAGGCAGACTGGGAGATCATCAGACAGGTAAAAGAAGCGGTTGCGATTCCTGTGATCGGAAACGGTGATCTTGGCAGTGCAGAGGATGTTATAAAGATGGAAGAAGAGACAGGATGTGATGGCTTTATGATCGGACGCGCGGTGCGGGGCAATCCCTGGATCTTTGCGCAGATTCTGCACAAGTTAGAAACAGGAGAGGATCTGCCAAAGCCGCCTGCAGAGGAAGTAATTGCCATGATCCTTCGACATGCGGATCTGCTGATCGCAAACAAAGGAGAGTATATCGGAGTTCGTGAGATGCGAAAGCATGCCGCTTGGTATACCGCCGGACTTAGAAACGCTTCTCGTATCAGAGGAAAGATCAACGAAGTACAAACAAAAGATGATTTGGAAAAGGTTTTAATGCCGCTAGTCGCTGTCGACTGACAGTCGAGCGGCATCAATACTTAAAAAGATTGACATAATTAGAAGAAATGAGTATAATACACTCCGTGTCGATATCTTTTAATCGACATTTTCTTTTGTTTTTTTAGGCGATTGTTTCGGCTTTTGAATGAACAATTGCCGCTATGGAGGAAATTGGAAATGGAAAAGAAGACACTGTTGACCCAGGAAGGTCATCAGAAACTGCAGGATGAACTGCATGAACTGAAAGTGGTTCGTCGTAAGGAGATTGCACAGAAGATCAAAGAAGCAAGGGAGCAGGGAGATCTTTCTGAGAATGCAGAGTATGATGCGGCGAAAGATGAGCAGCGTGAGATCGAGACCAGAATTGAGACGATCGAAGAGCTTCTCAAGAATGCTGAGGTTGTCAGCAATGATACGATTGACACAGATAAAGTCAGTGTCGGTTGTACCGTTCGGATTCTGGATTGTGAATTTGATGAGGAGCTGGAGTATCAGCTGGTTGGTTCAACGGAAGCAAACAGTCTGAAAGGTAAAATTTCCAACGAATCTCCGGTCGGACAGGCATTGTTGGGCAGAAAAGTAGGAGAGACCGTAGACGTGGAGACGCAGACTGGCGTATTCCAGTACAAAGTACTGGCCATTCAGGGTTAGACAAGATTACTTGCGGAGGAAAAGAATAGATGGCAAAGCCAAATAACGGACAGGAGCCGGATCTGAACCAGATCTTAAAAAACCGACGGGAAAAATTAAAAAATCTTCAGGAAGCCGGAAAAGATCCGTTCCAGATTACAAAATACAATGTGACCCATCATAGTAAGGAAATCAAGGACAACTATGATGCACTGGAAGGCAAGACAGTAACGGTTGCCGGACGTATCATGCTCAAGCGTGTGATGGGTAAGGCTTCTTTTTGCCATATCCGCGATAAGCAGGGCGACATTCAGGCTTATGTTGCGAGAGACAATGTCGGAGAGGACAGTTATAAGGATTTCAAAAAATATGATATCGGCGATATCGTCGGGATCCGCGGTGAAGTGTTCAAGACGAAGACAGGCGAAATTTCCGTACATGCTGTCGAGGTGACATTGCTTTCAAAGAGCCTTCAGGTTCTGCCGGAGAAGTTCCATGGTCTGACCGATACGGATCTGCGCTATCGTCAGCGCTATGTGGATCTGATCATGAATGAAGAGGTGCGCGAAACATTTATCAAGCGTTCCCAGATCATCAAAGAGATCCGGAATTTCCTGGACGAGCGTGATTTCATGGAAGTCGAGACGCCGATGCTTGTTTCTAACGCAGGCGGAGCTGCGGCGCGTCCGTTTGAGACGCATTACAATGCACTCGATGAGGATGTGAAGCTTCGTATTTCTCTGGAACTCTACTTAAAGAGACTGATCGTAGGCGGCTTAGAGCGTGTTTATGAGATCGGTCGTGTATTCCGTAACGAGGGTGTTGATACCCGTCACAATCCGGAATTCACACTGATGGAGCTGTATCAGGCTTATACAGATTATTATGGCATGATGGAACTGACAGAGAGCATGTTCCGTCATCTGGCAAAGAAGGTATGCGGCGATACGGTGATCACCTACAAAGGTACTGAGATCGATCTGGGCAAACCGTTTGCGCGTTTGACGATGAACGATGCCGTCAAAAAGTATGTAGGTGTTGATTTTGATGAGATCAAGACCGATGACGAGGCACGTGCACTGGCTAAGGAAAGAGGCATTGAGATCGAAGCGCATCATAAGCGCGGTGATATCATGAACCTGTTCTTTGATGAGTATTGCGAGGATAAGCTGATCCAGCCGGTATTCATCATGGATCACCCGATCGAGATTTCTCCGCTGACCAAAAAGAAACCGGATGACCCGACCAAGGTAGAGCGCTTTGAGCTTTATATCAACGGATGGGAAATGTGCAACGCATACTCCGAGT
>CADBRG010000041.1 GCA_902797015.1 uncultured Lachnospiraceae bacterium | reverse complement strand
GCATCTCGCCCGGACCGCCCTGCATCTGCTGGCCCCCCTGCATGCCAGGGCCACCCATCATGTTGCTGCCGTTTCCTGATGTTGCATTAATGCCGTCATCATTCGATGTGATGTCGATATCTCCGTCATTGATGACAACCACATATCCCTCGAGGCCTTCCTCGCACTTTGTGATATTGATCGTACCACCATCGACTTCTAATTTTGCTTCCGAATGGATGCCATCATCACCTGCATTGATCTCAAGGCTGCCGCCATCGATCTGAATCATGCCGCTCGCATCTACACCGTCTGATCCGCATGTGATCGAAACGCTTCCGTCAAGCATATACAGATATCCCTTTTCGCCGTCTTCATCATTGCTGATATGAAGGCCGTCGGTCTCCGATGTCAGGTTATAGGTTCCGGATGCGATCCGAATGCTGTCATTTGCACTAATCGCATGATCTGCGGCATCGACCGTTAATGTCACGTCTACAAGCTTCAGGTCATCTTTTGCATTGATGCCGTCTCCGTTTGCTGCGTTAATCGTCAGGTTTCCTGTACCGTTGATCGTCAGGTCGTCCTTCGCATAAACCACTGCACAGATTTCTTCATCTCCGTCTGCCTCGTAGGCATCGGTGTTGATCAGCGTATTGTCTGTTCCTTCGGCTGCGGTCAGGAATACTTTATCTGCGGATTTTACATATACCGCTGCGCTTGTTTTTGATGTGATATCCACACCGTTTAATACGATCTGCACTTTTGCGGTGTCATCTGCATCCACAATGATCTGTCCGTCGGAAAGACTTCCTGAGAAGACATAAACACCTTCGTTTTTTATCGTCACAGTCTGTCCGTCGATCTCTACCGAATCATTCGATGCCGTGATCCCGCTGTCACTCAATGTCACGGTGACCGCATCTGCTTCATCATAGGAAGCGTCCAGATCTCTGTCTGTAAACATATCTGACGTATCAAGCGCCATCTCCGAAACCACGTAGCTTCCGGATGCACTTTCATTTTCTGATGAGACCGTTCCACTTTCAGAAGATGTTGCACTGCTCTCTGCTGCCGCGCTGCTTCCGGATGCCGCCTGGGTTCCACATCCCGCAAACAATGCTGCTGCCAGCATCGCGCCGCATCCTAATGCCATTGCTTTTTTCCATAAATGTTTTCGTTTCATAATTTTATTTTTCACCTTTTATTTCATGTATGTAATCTGCTTCTTATTGTCTATGATCAAAGTCCATGTTCATTTGGGTTAGACACGGCCATACTGATCTCTAAGTTTCCGTTTCTGACTCTTAAGGCATCGATGAATTCTTTTTCCTGCATCGGATCTTTTAAGGTCAGGTTATATTCTAATCGGAACAAGCTTCCCATATTGATCGTCTTGATCCTGGACAATTCGTATTTTTTTGCAAATGTTTCCATCGGCTCTTTGAAAGCGTCTGTATAGTTTAAATCCTCCGGAACTGTGATCCGTAAATACCGTTCTGCGGAAGCTTTTGTTTCTCCAAGGCCCACATGTGTACAGATCATAAATACGATGCCAATGATGACTGCAAACAGTGCTGCGTATCCGAGGTATCCCATTCCGGTCACAAGGCCCGTCCCCATCGCCATGAAGATCATCGCGATGTCTTTTGCACTTCCCGGCGCGGAACGGAAGCGGACCAGACTGAATGCGCCTGCGACTGCAACACCGGCGCCGATGTTTCCGTTGACCATCATGATGACGACACAAACGATTGCCGGCAGCAAGATTAATGTCATAACAAAGCTTTTTGAATATCTGCTTTTAAACGCATAGACAAATGCGAAAAATAATCCCAACACCAGCGAAACACCGATGCAGCTTAAAAAACTGGCAATTGTAATGGATGCTGCACTGGACGCAACACCTGCTAATACTGAACTAAGCATACTTTCTTCCTCCGATTAAATGGCTTCTTTTTCTATTTCTACGAAATTTTTCTTTCGATCTTACTCTCTCTTTAAATGGGTCAGCCCCATTTCGTTTTGATGCAGCCACATTTGGCAATGACTCATATGCATATTGCGTTGGTGCCGCATGCTCTTCTAAGAGCTGCTCAACGGTTGCTTCAAATGCTTTTTCTGCCATCTCAGCAACGACCTTCTGTCTGTACGCTGTCGCATATTTTGAAAAGCTGGTCTTATAAATTTTTTCTTTGGTCAGGATCTCTGTCAGCCAGAGCGGAATTCCCATCCCGGTCTTGACCTCCATGATGATCTCATCTTCCGGAATGATCTGTTTCCCAAACACGCCTGTATGAAGATCCAGATCTTTCTCCCTCCAGAGCAGGTTCTGGTCAAAGGTGATCCTGAAATCATGATTGCCTTTTTCATACCAGGCCTCCCTTTCATAGGAGAGGAGCATCCGCGGTTTCAGGTTCGGATAAAACTGCAGCGCATATCGGATCTCTTTTTTGATCTGCCTGTCACTGTAGGATTCGGTTTCGGAACCGTTTCCTGTGTTGTCGGATCCGGTTTCGTCTGTCTGATTATGCAGCCTGTGATTCCATGCTGTATACTGCTCGCCGGAAGCCTGCCTGCAGAACTCCACCGCCTCCGGTTCTGTCATTTCGATCCTTCTCTTATAGACCACCTTGTCATATTTTTTCTTCAGTTCCAGAAACACCGGCTGATCCGGACTAACAAGGCCGTAGCTTCTTAAACGAAGCTTCTCTTTATAATCAGGCTTCTCCATGGACTTTCTGATCAGACGATAGTCCGGTGTGTCAAAGTACAGACTAAAGATCGTGCTTCTGCCATGCTTGTCCGGTGTCATATGTTCCCGGAGCATATCCTGTAAGTTTTCATATTGGGAACGGTTGATTTTGAATTTCACTTCATAGCGTTTGAATTTCATTTCATTTGCCATTTTGATTTCTCCATATTCATTATCGTGTTGCGTTTTTTGTAATGCTCTGCTTGCCTGAGCGCAGTTGCTTTCGTGATGTTAGGGACAAGTTTATGGGAAGAATGTGAATAAAAAATGGG
>CADBRG010000040.1 GCA_902797015.1 uncultured Lachnospiraceae bacterium | reverse complement strand
GAAACCAACCAGATTACAAAGATCACGGTAAACGAGCTCTGCACAAAGGCAGGTGTAAACCGCTCAACTTTTTATCGCTACTACCCGGACATCTACGCGCTCTGGGCTGAAATCGAAGAAGACTGCTTTGCAGATCTGATCACTAGAATCGATCTGCCCAGCGCCCGCAATCCGCAATCCTTTTTCAACGATCTGTTTGGTGCGATCCAGGCAAATTCCATTCTGTCGCCGACCGCTCTGCAGCATGCAGACTCCACACATCTGATTCCCCGAATCATGGCGCATTATGAAAAAATCGCCTTCTCCATCTGGCAAACCAATCAGCCGGATCTTTCCGCACGCCAGCTGGAGTACCGCTTCTCAATTCTTCTTGGTGCACTCACCGCCACCGTCCAGGAGTGGATCAAAAACGGCATGCAGGATTCCAGTGACTCGATCGCTGAAATGATGAAAGAGCTGGGATTCTGGGGGTTGTTTGATGCATAACGCACAGGCCTTTTGGCATTCTGGCCATTTATAGCAGACACCAAAAAACCGCACCCGTCGATTGACAGGTGCGGCTTAAATATTTCTTCTATTATTTCTTCTTCATCTGGTTTTCGAGCGACCGCTCGTCACTCCACAAAACGACTTCCCCTGCTGCCAGTGACTCGGCAACGCGGATGATCCGCTGGTTCGTCGTCCCGCGAAACTGCAGACTCAAGTCTCGTTTATCTTGTTGAAACTCGCCGTCTACAAGGACATCGATCAACGATAGTAGCTCATCCGTAACTTCACATCTCGGGTGCTCAGCAGGAAGTTCCATATCGTTATGTTCTAATACACACTCCTGTTTACCGACAATCTCCTCAAACAGATACCCCGAAAAGCACCAGATATCCTTCTTCGGGAAGTACTTCTTTACATCTTGCAAAAGCCCGACCAGTTCCTTCTGATTCTCCGGCTCAAATGGTTCCCCGCCGAGCAGTGTCAGACCGCGAATATAGTCTGGCTTGAGAGATTTTAGGATTTCATCCTTTGTTTCATCTGTAAACGGTTTGCCATATTCGAAATTCCATGTCTCCGGCTGAAAGCAGCCCTCACAATGGTGCCTGCATCCAGATACAAACAATGTTGTCCTAACGCCGGGGCCGTTCGCTATATCACATGTTTTGATCTCTCCGTAGTGCATGTTTCCTCCACCTAAAAATCGTGCACAGCCATTGCCATGCACGATTTCAAAAACAAAAGTCTTACAGATGCAGCACGCGGTCTTTGATCTCCTGCGTACGGCCCTGGTTCCAGAACTGGCTGCCAATGTAGCCGCAGGTACGGCGTGCAACATTCATCTTGCTCTGCTCACGGTTGCCGCAGCACGGGCATTCCCAGATCAGCTTGTTGTCTTCCTCGATGATCTGGATCTCACCGGTGTAGCCGCACACCTGGCAGTAGTCGCTCTTGGTATTCAGCTCTGCGTACATGATGTTGTCATAGATGAACTGTATAACGGAAATGACCGCCTCAAGGTTTTTCTCTAGATTCGGTACTTCCACGTAGCTGATCGCGCCACCCGGAGAAAGCTCCTGGAATTCGGATTCGAACTTCAGCTTTGTAAATGCGTCGATCTCTTCGGATACATGTACATGATAGCTGTTGGTGATGTAGTTCTTATCTGTCACGCCGTCGATCACGCCAAAACGCTGCTGCAGGCATTTTGCAAATTTGTAGGTCGTGCTTTCAAGCGGTGTCCCGTAAACGGAGTAATCGATGTTCTCTTCTGCTTTCCATTTTGCGCAGGCATCGTTTAAGTGCTTCATGACATCCAGCGCAAACTGTTTTGCAAACGGGTTGGTATGTGTCACGCCCTTCATATAACGTACACACTCGCTTAATCCCGCGTATCCCAGAGAAATGGTGGAATATCCGTCATAGAGAAGCTTATCGATCGTCTCGCCCGGCTCCAGTCTTGCCAGCGCGCCGTGCTGCCAAAGGATCGGTGCCACATCAGACGGTGTACCTAAGAGTCTCTCATGACGGGCACGCAGTGCGCGGTGGCACAGCTCCAGACGCTCATCATAGATCTCCCAGAACTTCTCTTCATTTTTCTGAGAGCTCAGTGCGATATCGACCAGGTTTAAGGTTACGACACCCTGGTTGAAACGGCCATAGTATTTTCTCTGGCCCGGAACATAATTTTTCGCATTTGCGATATTGCCGATGCCCGCCTCCGTAAAACGATCCGGTGTCAGGAAGCTTCTGCAGCCCATGCAGGTATAAACATCACCCTTTTTGAGCTCGATCATTTTCTTTTCGGAAATGTAATCCGGCACCATACGCTTTGCAGTACATTTTGCTGCCAGCTGGGTCAGATCCCAGTACTTGCTGCCTTCACGGACATTGTCCTCTTCGAGCACATAGATCAGCTTCGGGAACGCCGGCGTGATGTAAACGCCCTTTTCATTTTTAATGCCTTCGATCCGCTGCTTCAAAAGCTCTTCGCAAAGCATTGCCAGATCGTCACGCAG
>CADBRG010000039.1 GCA_902797015.1 uncultured Lachnospiraceae bacterium | reverse complement strand
TATCACCCTGCCCTCATGGTCATGCTCTTCAATGCCAAGACCATAGGTTACATTAATCGGCTCTTTCTTAACAAAAAGTGCAGTTCCCGAATACCCCTTCTTCTCAGCATAATTCCAGTACTGATAATATCCAGGAAGATCGAGGTCGATCTGACCCTCTTGTAATTTCGTCTCCTGAACACAAAAAATATCTGCGTCTATCTCATGAAAAAAGTCCAGAAACCCTTTTCCCACACAAGCTCTGAGCCCATTTACATTCCATGATATCAATCGCATATACTCTCTCCTTTATGCAGAACCACATACGAAGTAAAGTATACCACAGTATGCAAAAGATTGCATCGCTCTTTTCAAAGAAAAACACCGGCAGGCAAAAAGAAAAAGCCGGAACTTTGCTTACTATGCAAAATTCCGGCTTAATATGCTCACGTATGAATCGGAAACTGTTATTTCGCGTAATCAACTACACGGCTCTCACGGATCACATTGACTTTGATCTGACCCGGATACTCAAGCTCGCTCTCGATCTGTTTCGAAATGTCACGCGCCAACAATACCATATCGGTATCACTGATCTGTTCCGGAACGACCATTACGCGGATTTCTCTACCTGCCTGAACGGCAAAAGATTTCTCAACTCCCTTGAAACCATTTGTAATATCTTCAAGCTGCTTCAACCGGTTGGAATACGTCTCGATCGTCTCTCGTCTCGCACCCGGTCTTGCTGCGGAAATCGCATCCGCTGCCTGTACCAGACATGCGATCATCGATTCCGGTTCGGTATCACCATGATGTGACGCAACCGAGTTGATCACAATCTGTGACTCTTTGTACTTCTTGCAAAGCTCAACACCAAGCTGGATATGAGAACCTTCCATATCATGGTCAACGGATTTACCGATATCATGAAGCAGGCCGGCACGCTTTGCGATCCGGGTATCCTCACCCAGTTCACTTGCCAAAAGCCCTGCGATCTGTGCAACTTCAATAGAATGCTTCAATGCATTCTGACCATAGCTGGTACGGAATCTCATTCTGCCCAGCAGACGGATCAGTTCCGGATGGATGCCGTGAACGCCAACTTCAAGCGCTGCTGTCTCACCCTCTTCACGGATAATGGATTCCACTTCTTTCTGCGCCTTCTCCACCATTTCCTCAATACGAGCCGGATGGATACGGCCATCAATGATCAGCTTCTCAAGTGCGATTCTTGCCACTTCACGTCTTACCGGATCAAATCCGGAAAGGATAACTGCCTCCGGGGTATCGTCAACGATCAGGTCTACACCTGTCATCGTCTCAAGTGTTCGGATATTCCTACCCTCACGTCCGATGATACGTCCCTTCATGTCATCATTCGGGAGCTCTACGACGGAGATCGTCGCTTCCGCAACATGATCTGCAGCACATTTCTGAATCGCATTCACAATGTACTCTTTCGCCTTCTTGTCCGCTTCCTCTTTTGCTCTGATCTCAGATTCGCGGATCATCTTGGCGGTATCGATCTTAATGTCTTCTTCGACAGTCTTCAGAAGATATTCTTTTGCCTGTTCGGAGGTTAATCCGGAAATACGTTCCAGTTCCTGTACACGCTGTTCGTTCAGCTTCTCAACTTCCTCCTGCTGACGCTTGATCTTCTCTTCTCTGGCCGCGAATTCCTTTTCACGACGCTCGATATTATCAAGCTTTTTGTCAACATTGGCTTCCTTCTGCTCGATCCTTCGTTCGCTTCTCTGAACCTCTGCCCGACGATCCTTGATCTCCCGGTCAAGTTCATTCTTTGCTTTGATGGACTCTTCCTTTACTTCCAACATCGCCTCACGCTTTTTAGCTTCCGCCGCCTTTACAGCATCATCTATAATCGTTCTGGCTCTGTCTTCTGCGCTTCCGACTTTTTCCCTTGCCTGCTTCTCAAAGTTTGCTTTTGAGATGCGGTTGCCCAGGAAAAAACATACTATGGCTGCAATTACCACAGGTATGATAATTTGTAACAACACAGGAGCACCTCCTTATTTAATTTTAAATGTACGGGTAATATAACGAATTTATATAGATTTCATTCAGTCATATCTGCAACATTTAAATATTATACTTTTTTCGTTTGACTGTCAAGAAATATCGGCCCCGTCAAACGGGTCAGCTTCTGCGTCAAATCTCCTCATAACGCTTCGGATCTCTTCTGCGCGAAACCCTTTACGCATCAGTGACTGATAGATCTTTCCTGTCTCCTTTTTATCCATCCGTGCCGGATCATAATGCTTTTTTTCAAGCAGCCGACGGATCAGCTCTGCAGAATCCGCTTCATACGCTTCTTCAAAAGCTTCATCAAAAACATCCCGTCTGATTCCCTTTTGCATCAGGGCCTGCTGCATCTGATATCTGCTCTTTGCATTCTGATGTGCGCGGATATACATACATGCATAACGCAGATCATCTACATAATGATATTCCTTTACATAGTCGATCGCCGCATCGATCACAGACGCCGGATGTCCGTCCGCGGAAAGCTTTTGCCGCAGCTGGTACTCGGTGCGTTCCATACGCTCCAGAAGATACAATACGCGCTTCTTCGCTCTGGGCAAAAGAATATCCTGGCAGATCAACTGCCAGGCATCCTCTGTAAGCACAGTGTGTTCCCTGATGCCCGCCTGTGAGACCTCTTTCGGGTAGAGCATACAGGACTCTCCTGTGTCAAATATGATATTCTTCTTCCCGTTCTTACAGGAATCTATACGGATCACTTCCATGTCTTAACAATCCGTCCTTAAAAATCCATGTCTTCGCCCGGAACGTCAGCTTCCGCCTCTGCATCCGCTTCGCCGTCCATATTGTAGTGCGCGCGTACCTTTTCATAGATTTCCTCAAACAGGTCCGGATTCTCGCGCAGATAGGTCTTCGCGTTCTCACGGCCCTGACCGATCCGTTCACCGTTATAGGAGTACCATGCACCCGACTTATTCACTACATCACACTTCGCTGCCAGATCGAGCACATCACCCTCTCTGGAAATACCCTGTCCGAACATGATGTCAAACTCCGCCTCTCTAAACGGCGGCGCGATCTTATTCTTCACGATCTTGACTCTCGTACGGTTACCGACTACTTCACCGTTCTGCTTGATTGCCTCGATTCTGCGGACATCCATACGAACGGAGGAATAGAACTTCAGCGCACGACCGCCGGTGGTAGTCTCCGGATTACCAAACATGATACCAACCTTCTCACGCAGCTGGTTGATAAAGATCACGATACAGTTCGACTTACTGATGACAGAGGTCAGCTTACGCAGCGCCTGTGACATCAGACGAGCCTGAAGACCGACATGGGAATCCCCCATCTCGCCATCGATCTCAGCCTTCGGTACCAGTGCCGCAACAGAGTCCACGATCACAATATCTACCGCGCCGGAGCGTACCATCGTCTCCGTGATCTCCAGCGCCTGCTCACCACTGTCCGGCTGTGAGATATAAAGGTTATCGATATCTACACCGATATTCGCCGCATAGACCGGATCAAGCGCATGCTCTGCATCAATGAATCCGGCGATGCCGCCTGCCTTCTGCACTTCCGCTACCATATGCAAAGCGACTGTTGTCTTACCACTCGACTCCGGTCCGTAGATCTCTACGACACGTCCTCTCGGAACGCCGCCCTGGCCAAGTGCCAGATCCAGACTGATCGAGCCCGTCGGCACTGTCTCCACATTCATATGCAGATCCGGATCTCCAAGCTTCATCACAGAGCCCTTACCATACTGCTTTTCGATCTGAGAGATCGCCGCG
This sequence comes from uncultured Lachnospiraceae bacterium, assembly GCA_902797015.1. GTDB lineage: Bacteria > Bacillota > Clostridia > Lachnospirales > Lachnospiraceae > SY8519. The sequence goes on along the minus strand of CADBRG010000039.1, from coordinate 645 downwards.
TCAAGTGCCTTTAATTTATCTTCGTTATTTGCCATGTCTTTCTCCTCTTCCGAACATCTGTTCGTTTTGCTTTTCTCATGATAGTATACTTTCCCGCAAAAGTCAACCGGATTTTTTAAGATTTTTCTCAGTATAGCATATCTTTTCCGGCTGTAAACACGACTTGAAAAAATGACGGTAAATGCCATAAAAATAAGGATCCCGAAGGCCTCAGAAGAGGCCCGGATCCTTATGGATGCGCTGTCTTATATTAGTTTTTGCCGAACTCCGAAAGCACCAGACCGTCGTTTCTCTCAAGCGTCATACCGACACTCCACTCATTGACGAACAGAAGCAATGGCTGCCCTTTCAAATTCTGTACCTTCTTCATAGCAGATGTGCCGACCAGATGATCCAGATCACCTTCCATCTCTTCGATCCACCGGATGTATTCATACGGCAGATTTTCAAGCCGGATGTCGACATTGTACTCACTCTCCAGCCGGAACTTCAGCACGTCAAACTGCAGCACACCGACAACACCGACGATGATCTCTTCCATACCGGCATTGATGTCCTGGAAGATCTGGATCGCACCTTCCTGCGCAATCTGCTCAATTCCCTTGACGAACTGCTTCCGCTTCATGGTATCGATCTGGCGGACCC
>CADBRG010000038.1 GCA_902797015.1 uncultured Lachnospiraceae bacterium | reverse complement strand
GAATGATCTCATGCACACCAAGCTCTACCCCCTTTTGGATCACCGATTCCATACGGTCTCCTTTGGGGATGCCCATATATAAATGAATACGGGCCGGAAGCTCCGTCTCTGCTGCCGGCCTGTCGAGAATCTCTGCCTGAACAAATTCGTTTGTCAGTTCAGAGATACTGCAATAAAGGTTTTGTCCGCCGGTACTGCTGATACGGATCGTCTCACCGGGCTTCATACGAAGCACTTTTCCGATATGCCGTACATCACTGCCGGTTATGGTAACATATTCTCTGCCAATCTGGCAATCCTCAACAAAAAACTGATGCATCTTATCTCCATTTACTCCTTCGTAGCAACGACACCGACCCATTCGCCCTGGTGTCTGACAGAAAGAATCTTTAACCCTGCATCTTTGATCGCGGAAACAACCGCATCTTCTTTCATATCAATGATGCCGGATGCGATCAGGATGCCGCCCTGCTTCATGCAGGAAGGAATCTCTTTTGCCATCGGAATGATCACGTCCGCCAGAATATTCGCTGCGACCACATCATATTCGCCTGTCTGCACTTTTTTCTGCAGCCACTCATCGGTGATCAGATTTCCCACATAAAAATCGTCCTCAGAAAATTCCAGGTCATTGCGGGCAAAATTATCAGCCACGGAAGTGATACAGTCAGGATCAATGTCCGTACCGCGTACAATGCCTGCGCCAAGCTTGCTGCTGACGATTGAGAGAATGCCGCTGCCACAGCCAAGGTCCAATACTTCATCACCCGGCTTTACATATTCCCGCAGCGCACGGATGCAAAGCTGTGTTGTCTCATGCTTCCCGGTCCCGAACGAAATACCGGGATCGATCGAGATCGTAATCCCGCCTTTCTCATTTTCTTCCGCTTCCCAGGACGGATGAATGAGCATATCCTCTATGTAGAAAGAATGGAAGAATTCCTTCCAGTTATCCTGCCAGTCCGCATCATCTGTCTGCGTAACCGTGATCTCGGCTTCTCCGACATCCACGCCGTTTTCTTTCAGTGCAGCGATGCCATTTCGGATATTTGTAAGCAGTTCTTCCTCGCCTGCAGTTTCCTCCAGATAAAAGGAAAGCCATGCTTCTCCCCGATCCGGTTCTCCTTCCGGAATGATGTCGATAAACATCTGCGCCAGATCCTGTTCCGTGATTGGAATATTATCTTCAATCAGAACGCCTTCCACACCGAGGTCTTCGAGAAGAGACGACAGCAGATCCTCTGCTGCCGTCGTTGTTTTAATCCTGTACTGTTTCCATTTCATATCGGTTCTTACCTTTGCCTATGTGCATGAAAATGATCAGTCGTTGTCATGGTTTTTGAAAAAACTTTTTTTCTTCCCCTTCCCTTTTGTATCGCTGCTATCCGCTGTCGCCGCAAGCGAATTATCATACAGGGAATCAAACTTGCGCAATGCTTCTTTTGCTTCGTTGCTCAGTCTGTCAGGCACCTGCACGATCAGTGTAACATAATGATCGCCGCGTGTGTTCTTATTCCTGAGTGAGGGGATACCTTTTCCTTTCAGCCGGATCCTGGTGTCAGTCTGTGTACCCGGCTTCACATTATAGAGTACGTCTCCGTCGATCGTGCTGATCCTTACCTCGCCGCCAAGCGCTGCCTGTGCAAAGGAGATTGGCGCTGTCGAGAACAGATTCATGCCCTCACGCTGCAGAAATGCATGCGGTCTGACGATCACTTCAACCAGAAGATCGCCGCGCGGGCCGCCATTGACACCAGGCTCGCCCTTTCCTCTGATCCTTACGCTCTGACCATTGTCAATGCCTGCAGGGATCGTTACCTTGATCCGCTTTCTGCTCGCAATATATCCTGTACCGCGGCAATCCGGACATTTTTCCTTGATGACCTTACCGGTTCCGTTACAATCCGGACAGGTCATGACATTTTGTACCATGCCAAACAGGGACTGCTGGGAATAAACGACCTTTCCTTTGCCGCCACACTTCGAACATGTCTCCGGCTGCGTGCCGGGCTTTGCGCCGGTACCGCCGCACTTCTTGCATTCATCTTTTAAGGTCAGTTCGATCTCTTTCTCACAGCCGAATGCCGCCTCCTCAAAGGTGACATGAACTGCCGCACGAAGGTTTGCACCCTTCATCGGAGCGGTCGTATCTCTTCTTCTCGAACCGCCGCAAAAGAAATCACCGAAGATATCACCAAAGATATCACCCATATCCATACCGGAGAAATCAAATCCGCCCGGTCCGCCTGCGCCGCCCTGTTCAAAGGCTGCATGTCCAAACTGATCATACTGTTTTCTCTTTTCCGGATCACTCAGGACAGCATAGGCTTCCGAAGCCTCTTTAAACTTTTGTTCAGCCTCTTTGTCTCCCGGATTCGCGTCCGGATGATATTTTTTTGCCAGCTGACGATATGCTTTTTTGATCGCCGCATCATCCGCGCCCCGGTCAACGCCAAGGATCTCATAATAATCCCGTTTCTGTTCTGCCATTTAGATGCTCTCCTTTATGACTTAAGATTTTTTCGATTCACAGACGAATAAGGGACTAGAATAAGCCCCTTATCCGCGCTGCATTTATTTCTTGCCTGTTAATTATACTTCTTTGTAGTCTGCGTCTACGACATCATCACCGTTGCCCGGGCCTGCGGAAGCGCCGCCGAAATCCTGACCAGCGCCGGCACCCGCACCCTGTGCTGCCTGTGCCTGCTCATACATCTTAGCAAATACCTGCTGTGCGCTGTTCATCAGTTTTTCTTTTGCTGCTTTGATCTCGTCAACCTTTGCCTCTGTCAGCTGTGCGCCATCCGGATTCTCCTCAAGGAGCTTCTTCAATGCGTCAACATCTGCCTGAACGGTTGCCTTCTCATCTGCAGAGATGCCATCGCCAACTTCCTCGAGAGCCTTCTCTGTCTGGAATACGAATGCATCTGCATCGTTTCTGGTATCGATCGCTTCTTTACGTTTCTTATCCTCTGCCTCATACTGTGCAGCTTCTTTGACAGCCTTATCGATCTCATCGTCAGACATGTTAGAACCTGCTGTGATGGTGATATGCTGTTCTTTGCCTGTACCAAGGTCTTTTGCGGAAACGTTTACGATACCGTTTGCATCGATATCAAAGGTAACCTCGATCTGCGGTACACCTCTTCTTGCCGGCGGGATACCATCCAGACGGAACTGGCCGAGGGACTTGTTGTCTTTTGCAAACTGACGCTCACCCTGTACGACATTGATGTCTACTGCTGTCTGGTTATCTGCAGCCGTTGAGAAGATCTGGCTATGCTTGGTCGGGATGGTTGTATTTCTCTCGATCAGGCGGGTTGCGATACCACCCATGGTTTCGATGGAAAGGGAAAGCGGTGTAACATCCAGAAGAAGGATATCACCTGCGCCTGCATCACCTGCAAGCTTACCACCCTGTACGGAAGCACCAAGTGCTACACACTCATCCGGGTTTAAGGATTTGCTCGGCTCTTTGCCTGTCAGTGCTTTTACTTTATCCTGTACAGCCGGGATACGTGTAGATCCGCCAACCAGCAGAACCTGTCCCAGCTCGGAAGCTGTAATACCTGCATCCTTTAATGCATTCTGTACCGGCACTGCAGTACGCTCTACCAGGTCTCTGGTCAGTTCGTCGAATTTTGCACGTGTCAGCGTCATATCCAGATGTTTCGGGCCTTCTGAAGTAGCTGTGATGAACGGCAGGTTGATGTTTGTTGTGGTTCCGGAAGAAAGCTCTTTCTTCGCTTTCTCAGCTGCCTCACGGAGTCTTTGCATTGCCATCTTGTCTGTAGAAAGGTCTACACCTTCCTGGTTCTTGAACTCAGACAGCATGTAGTCGATGATCTTCTGGTCGAAGTCATCACCGCCCAGACGGTTGTCGCCGGATGTGGAAAGTACTTCGATGACACCGTCACCGATCTCAATGATGGAAACATCAAATGTACCGCCGCCAAGGTCGTATACCATGATCTTCTGCTCTTTTTCATTATCAAG
>CADBRG010000037.1 GCA_902797015.1 uncultured Lachnospiraceae bacterium | reverse complement strand
GTCATTAACCCCTGATATAACGATTGTTTCTACTAAATATAATAGTAATCGATTACCCACCTGTATTCAAGTAAATTAAGTATAAAACCGTATAGAAAAACTGCCATATCCGGAATCGGATACGGCAGTCATCTTAATCAAGTCTGAAATTAAGCTTCAGCGATTGCGCCCATCGGGCAAGTGCCTTCGCAAGCACCACAGTCGATGCAGGAATCAGCATCGATTTCATACTTGCCGTCGCCTTCAGAAATAGCGTCTACCGGGCAGCTGTCTGCACAAGCGCCACAAGCGATGCATTCGTCAGAAATCATTCTAGCCATTGATGTTACCTCCTTATAAAGTTTAAACATACTTGATGAAAAGCATATTGCTTTTCATCATAATAATACAACACCTTTAAAAAAGCAAGTTGTTGGGTTGCTTTTTTTTATGAGGCGTATTATACTAAAACCGCATTTTGAATAAAGACTGATTAAGCCTGAAAGGCGATTATACGGAGGATAATGAAATGGCTAAAGTTGAAGTTACAAAAGAAACACTGATCGGTGATCTGCTTCGCATTGATGCAGGAATCGCACCGGTGCTTTTAGATATCGGTATGCACTGCCTGGGATGCCCGTCTTCACAGATGGAGAGCATCGGAGAAGCAGCTATGGTTCACGGAATCGATCCGGATGAGCTGGTAGACCGTATCAATAAAAATATCCAGGCATAAGTCCTGAGGTCCTGATCAGTCAGGAGCGATTGAAAAACAAAAAGAACAGCCGGTATGTGTTTCGCACATGCCGGCTGATTTGTTTTATGAATGTTATCGTGTCTAGATCTTTGCAAGATTCTGTAAAGCATCGTCAGGGAAGATCGCCTTATAGTGTTCCAGACAATATGCTTCCCGTCCTGTGGAGTATTTTTCCTGCTGCAGATATTTTGCTGCAGTGTGGAGAACGCGGTCAAAGTCGATCCGGCTGTGGATGCCCTGATGCATCACAAGGTAGAATCTTTTGTTTGCTTCGTCATGGTACAGGGTGTTTTTGGCATCATAATAACCGGACAGCTGGTGCGCCAGTAAAATGACGGCATCCATATCCGTAAAGGAAAACAGTCCGTTTGCGTCGTCGGCATTATTTTTATGCGTCCCAACATTCGTCTGTCTGGCAGCAGAAGACTTTTTCCCGTTATGAATCTGGGCGATCAGCCCGGAAAGATCCGTAAAAGGAGTGGCGTCCGGCTTGTCGGAGCCTGTGTCGGGTTTTTGAGAGCTGTCATGGGAGAAGCTCGAAAATCTCGTGTCGAGTTCATCCGGCGCATCTACCTTTGAGATGATCAGCATGATGGCCTCTTTTGAGAGAGGGATCGCTTCGATCATCAGAGGGATGTCTTCTGCCTCAAAACCGAAATCATCTGCAGCCTGTTGCATCATATCACGAAAAAGGGACTTCGCTTTCTCAGAACCATAGGTCAGTTCGCTGAGATCAATCTGCCGGCTTTCTAAATCTTCCCGCGTTAATGTACAGCGGATCTGGTGTTCATTAATCATTTCTATCTTCATATCTGAAAGTATATCCAAGAGGGCATCATTCGTCAAGAATACTTATTTTTTCGCATTTTTCAGTCATTTTTTCAAATGCTCTTGAAAGGATACTATGAATGTGGTATATCGGTAATAAACCTGATCTGCATTGGTTCATGCATGTGTTTTCAGTGGTGCACCGATCGGCGCTTCAAATCCGCAACACAGCATACAGCGCAGCTGATTTCTTTCTATATGACTGTCGTTCGCAGTCGTATTTCCCGCAAAAGATTTTTAAGATTTACCGAATATGCAGCAGGTATTTTAAAAAGAGGGGAGGGGATATGGCCGCCGGTTTTTGATCCCATTTATGCAGCAACAACAATCAGCATTTAATAAAGAAAGGAGAAGGGATTGAATTTCAGGAATGGAATGATGGGATCATAGAAAATCTGACCGAATATATCACGAAAGATAACTATTATTATAAGGAAACGGACCCGAAGGTCCTTCATGCTTACAAAATGACAAATGTCCCGGCCTGCAATCGCTGCAGGCGCGGGATTTTGTTCTGGTAATCGGATTTATTTTCGTGTATACTATTTTTTGTGTTAGTGAATTACGTATCATACAAGATATGCCGATTCTTTTTTCTGATTGGAGGAAGATATGGGGCGAAAAAATACATATTATAAAAAGCCGTCACGCCGGACAAGACGCAGACGTCAGAGAACGATCCGCAGGATTGTGATCCTCGTGGTGATCGTCGTTGTGGTTGTCGGGCTCTTTTATGCATGGAAGAACCTTGGCCTGAGTGACAGACTCATCGGAAGCCATGAGAAGTCGGATGTCAGCAGTTATTATGAGTTGGCGGATGAGTCTTCCATGATCGTGACGGTTAACAATGAACGGAGCGAAGAAAACGGTATCGTTTCGGATGGAGAGGCATATCTGCCGCTTCATACGGTCCAGAGTAAGATCAGCAATCGCTTTTTCTGGGACGGAGATGAAAAGGTGCTCCGATATGCTACGCCGACAGATGTGATCTCGACACAGGCGATTGACACAAATGTATACACGATCGGTAAAGAAAACAAAGAGATGACGCATCCGATCGCAATCGCAGGAACAGATACGATCTACCTTTCGATGGAGTTTGTGGAATCTCTTGCCGATATTCATTATGAGCAGGCAGAGGAACCATATCGTGTTGCGGTGTCTACCGAATGGGGCGACATCACATATCAGACGATTAAGCACAAGGCAAGCCTGCGTGAAAAGGGCGGCATTCGAAGTGCTGTCATTACCACGCTTGAAAAGGGCAGTCTGGTCACCGTGACAGAAGAGTTCGATAACTGGGTCGGTGTGACGACAGAAGACGGTCTGACCGGATATATTCAGAAGTCGGAGCTGGGCGAAGAAACGACCAAAACATATCAGAGCGAAAAAGAGGAAGAGGTTTTCACACATCTTCTGCGTGATGAAAAGATCTGCCTTGCATGGCATCAGGTGACAAATGAAGTTGCGAACACATATCTTTCAGATGTTTTAAACGGCACGAAGGATGTGAATGTCATTTCACCGACCTGGTTCTATCTGAATGGCAATGATGGCTCAATCCAGTCATTCTGCTCGGCGGACTATGTACAGGCCTGCCATGATCAGGGAATCGAGGTATGGGGACTTGTCAGCAATTTAGAGAATCCGAATGTAGATACGGCGATCGTTCTGAACAGAACTTCGACCAGAGATACACTGATCAACAACCTGATCGGGGCGGCGATCCAGTACGATCTTGACGGAATCAATGTGGATTTTGAAGCATTGAACAGCAAGGTCGGATATTCGTTTATCGAATTTATCCGTGAGCTGTCGATCAAGTGCGAAAAGAATGATCTGGTGCTGTCTATTGATAATTATCCGCCGTCTTCCTATACGGAGTTGTATTTCAGGGATGAGCAGGCGAAGTATGCGGACTATGTGATCCTGATGGCTTATGATGAGCATTTTGCCGGTTCGGAAGAAGCGGGTTCCGTTGCCTCACTTCCATACGTGACGGAAAGTGTGGCCAACACATTGGAAGAGGTGCCTGCAGAACAGCTCATACTTGGTGTTCCGTTCTACACGAGACTTTGGAAAACAACAGCCGGTACCGTGACCAGCGAAAATCTGGGAATGGCTGACGTACAGAAGGCACTCTCTGATAATGGCGCAACGCAGACATGGCTTGAGGATGAAAGCCAGTATTATGCAGAGTATGAAAAGGGAGAGAGCAGGTATCAGATCTGGCTGGAAGAAGAAAAATCGATCACAGCTAAGCTGGATGTTATGAAGAATAATAATCTTGCCGGTGCAGCATTCTGGAAGCTGTCATATGAAGACAGCAGTATATGGGATACGATCGCAGGATATATGGAGCAAAATGGAGACAATTCTGGAAACAATTGATCCGCAAAATCCGGAGGAGGAGATCATCCTCCGGGCGGCTGAATTTATTAAAAACGGAGACCTGGTAGCCTTTCCGACAGAGACGGTTTATGGCCTGGGCGCAGATGCACTTCGTCCGGAGGCATCCGGGAAAATCTATGCGGCAAAAGGACGCCCGTCAGACAATCCGCTGATCGTGCACATTGCGCAGATTGAAGATCTGTACAGGATCGCGGATCCGGTGCCGGAGGAAGCGCTTGCGCTGGCAAAGCGATTCTGGCCGGGACCACTGACAATGATCCTGCACAAAAAAGACTGTGTGCCGAAGCAGACGACAGGCGGACTGGATACGGTTGCGATCCGCTTTCCGTCACATCCTGTGGCGAAGGCACTGATCCGTCAGTCGGGATGCCTGATCGCAGCACCGAGCGCGAATACGTCCGGACGGCCCAGCCCGACTTGCGCCGAACATGTATATCGGGACCTGAACGGAAAGATCGCAATGCTCTTAGACGGGGGAGAAGTCGGTCTGGGATTAGAATCCACGATCATTGATCTGTCAGTTGAGCGGCCGGCAATCTTAAGACCGGGTTTTATCACAGAGAAAATGTTAGAAGAGGTGCTCGGTGAAGTGGACCCCGGAGCACCATTTGCAGAAACCGGACATGAAAAACCGGAAGCATCGAAAAAGCCGGAAGCGGCACCGCAAAACACAGAGGAGAAAGACCAGGCACCCAAAGCGCCCGGTATGAAATATACACACTATGCACCGAAAGCACCGATGACGCTGGTGCGGGGCGATCAGGATGCGG
>CADBRG010000036.1 GCA_902797015.1 uncultured Lachnospiraceae bacterium | reverse complement strand
ATCGTATCCGCAATGGCATTTCCGTTCTCTTCATATTTCCGTAAAATGGATTTGATCCGGACGATCGTATACAGGATATACGGACCGGTATTTCCTTCAAATGAAGAGAACTTCTCAACATCAAAAATATAATCTTTGGATGCCTGGTTTGAAAGATCACCGTATTTGATTGCCGCAAGTGCGATCTGCTCAGAGGTTACCTTCGCCTGATCTTCTGTCATCGTATCGTTCTCAGAGATCTTCTGATACATCTGCTTCTGAATGTCTGTGAGCAGTGTTTCCAGGCGCATGACTCCGCCCTCTCTGGTTTTAAATGGCTTGCCATCCTTTCCGTTCATCGTACCGAATCCGATGAAGGTCAGATCTGTCGTTTCCGGAACAATTCCCGTCTTCTTCGCGCAACGGAAAACCTGTGTGAAATACAGCTCCTGTCGTTTGTCAACGACATAGATCACGTGGTCCGGATCATAGTCCTGCATACGCATTACAAGCGTTGCAAGGTCCGTTGTATTGTACAATGAAGCGCCGTCTGATTTTAAGATCATGCATGGCGGCACTTCTTTGGTGTCTGTCTCTTCTTTTACATCAACCACCAGTGCGCCGTCACTGATATATGCATAGCCGTCATCCTTCATTTTCTGAACCATGTCCGGAATATACGGCTGCGCATCCGACTCACCTTTCCACAGATCGAATGTAACAGAAAGTCTGTCATAATTCTTTTTCAGATCCGTCACGGATACATGCATGATATGAGAAAGCAGTGCCTGATATCCACGGCGTCCGTGCTGCAGCTCATAGGTTGCCTGCATCGCTGCGTCCTTAAATGCCGCATCCTCTTTTGACTTTGCAGATGCTGCCGGATAGATCTCTTCAAGCTCTGAAATGGTAAACGGCGCCTCCTGCGGATATTCTCCTTCATAGCTTTCATCAAAATAAACCAGCTCCGGCCGACGGTTCTTTAATTCCTCAATGATCAGGCCCATCTGAAGACCCCAGTCTCCCAGATGCACATCGCCGATCACCTCATGGCCGGCATAACGAAGGATCCGCTTAATGCTCTCACCGATGACAGCGGAACGCAAATGACCGACGTGAAGCGGCTTTGCAACATTCGGTCCGCCGTAATCAAGTATGATCTTCTGCGCAGGTGCTTCCATTTCATAGCCGAAGTGCTTGGCTGTGTCCATGCTGTTCAGATAAGACAACAGTGCCTTGGGAGATGCATCCATATTTAAAAATCCCGGTTTTACGGTCTCTACCTTTGCAAACAATGTGCTGCCTGCCAGCTCTTTTTCCACATCTTCTGCGATCATAAACGGCGCCTTATGATATGCTTTTGCCGCAGCCAGTGCTCCATTACACTGAAACTCGCACAGATCCGGGCGATTGGAAACGCCTACTTTTCCATAGGATCTGTCATATCCGGCACGTTCAAATGCGTCCATCACTTCGTTTGTCAATACTGTAAGGAATTTATCCATCTGTTCTCCTTTTTGTCTCTCACTCGTCTTAAGAATGGCTTGTTGCAACGAAAGCTCCCGCAATGACCGGCATCGCGGAAGCTTTCGTAATGATCACTTCATGTAATTCACAATGTTCCCTCGTCTTACTTTTTCGGCTGCTGTAAGAACTTCGGAATGGAAATATCTTTCTGCTTCGGCTGCTGAATCGGCTTAACCGGGATATCTCCCTCAGCCTGTCCCATGGAAGAAAGTGCACCGGAAGAAGATACGGATAATACGCCTCTTGTTCTGGTAGACTTCTTGTCTTCTTCGCCAAGGCCTGTTGCCATAACGGAAATGGAAACGGCATCGTCCATTGTCTCGTCGTATTTTGCACCAAAGATGATGTTTGCTTCTTCTCCGGCAAGATCCTGAACATAGCTTGCTGCATCGTTCGCATCCATAAGGGAAATGTCACCGGAAATATTGATGATGACATGTGTAGCACCATTGATCTTGGTCTCAAGCAACGGAGATTCCACTGCGATCTTAACAGCCTCAAGTGCCTTGTCATCGCCTGTAGCATAACCGATACCGATGTGAGCCAGACCCTTGTCGCGCATAACTGTCTCAACATCCGCAAAGTCAAGGTTGATCAGTGACGGAACATTGATCAGGTCTGTAATACTCTGTACAGACTGCTGCAGCACTTCGTCTGCCTTCTTTAATGCATCCGGCATCGTCGTACGACGGTCTACGATCTCCAGAAGCTTGTCATTCGGGATCACGATCAGTGTATCAACTGCTTCTTTAAGCTTCTCAATTCCTGCAATCGCATTGTTCATTCTTGCTTTTGCTTCAAAGCGGAACGGCTTTGTAACAACGCCTACGGTCAGGATGCCTTTGTCCTTTGCAATCTTTGCAATTACCGGAGCAGCACCTGTTCCGGTACCGCCACCCATACCACAGGTAACAAAAATCATATCAGCGCCTTCGATCGCTGCTTCCAGTTCCTCTGCGCTCTCCTGCGCTGCCTTTTCTCCAACTTCCGGCTTTGCTCCTGCACCAAGGCCCTTGGTCAGCTTCTCGCCGATCTGGATCAGTGTCGGCGCCTTACATAAGGTCAGAGCCTGCTTATCACTGTTGACACCAACAAACTCTACTCCTTCTACACCTTCTTCTACCATTCGGTTTACTGCATTATTTCCTGCGCCACCAACTCCAAGCACAATAATCTTAGCATTTGCTTCAGCCTGAATATCTGTAATCTCCAGCACGATAAAGTTCCTCCTTTTTGATTTGTCTTTATTCATCACGAAACGCTCCTGTTTTGGTTCCATGCCTGAAAACAGAAGCCATTCGTACAAATCACAAGACTATAACAATCTAATAATAAATGCTTTTTCATTCATTTTCAACATAAATTTAACAATAATCCACGGAAAATGTCAAACCCACGGAAAATACCCATTTTGCAATCGTTTATTTTGTTTAAGAATCTCTGATAAGCAATTGAATTTTTGTTAAATAGTGGTAAAATGAAAACATAACTAACAGTTTAAATTTCGCCGTTTCAACAACAGAGAAACGGCCACTTTTGGGGAGGGTAGTCCAATGGGCAAAATCAAAGTAGGTATCAATGGTTTCGGTCGTATTGCTCGCGTGATCCTGCGTAGCCTGGAGCTGCGTGACACAGACATCGAGATCTGCGGCATCAACATCCACAACGCTGACTTAAAGCGTATGGCTTACCAGGTAGAATACGATTCAGTTTTCGGACGTTTTCAGGGTAAGGTAGAAGCGACAGAAACCGGTATCCGCATCAACGGAAAAGACATCAAGGTTTTCTCCGAGGATGATCCGGCTGATATCAACTGGGCAAGCTGCGGCGCAGAGTATGTCATCGAATCCACAGGTAAGTTCCTGACAAAGATGGCAGCTTCCAGACATTTCATCGGCGGTGCTAAGAAAGTCATCCTGACAGCTCCGGCTAAGAGCGATGATGTTCCGACATTCGTTATGGGCGTTAACAATGACACCTATGATCCGGCAACCATGACAGTCGTTTCCAACGCAAGCTGCACAACCAACTGCCTTGCTCCTCTGTCAAAAGTTGTAAACGATACATTCGGAATCGAAAAAGCACTGATGTCAACCATCCACGCTTCCACATCCAAACAGAAGCCGGTTGACTCAAACGGCGGACGTGACTGGAGAACCGGTCGTTCCGTATTCAACAACATCATCCCGTCATCAACAGGTGCAGCAAAAGCTGTCGGCAAGGTTATTCCGGAACTGAACGGAAAGATGACCGGCATGAGCTTCCGTGTACCGAGTAATGACGTATCTGTTGTTGACCTGACTGCTGAGCTGAAGAAGCCGGCAACCTACGAGCAGATCTGCGACGCGATCAAGAAGGCCGCTGAAGGCCCGATGAAGGGAATCATCGAATACAATACAGACGAGATCGTATCCGCTGACCTTCGTGGAAACTTCAACACCTGTATCTTTGATGAGAAAGCCGGCATCATGCTGGACGACAAATTTGTCAAACTGATCGCATGGTATGATAATGAGTGGGGTTATTCCAACAAAGTTATCGATCTGACGATTCATGTTGCAAAGACAGATGCAGCTGCAGAAAAAGCTGCAAAAAAAGAAGATAAAGCTGATAAATAATCATCTTATCTGACAGAAACATCAATACGGGCTGTGCATCTGCACAGCCCGTTTCTTTTGTCTTATTACGATTTGATATTCTATTGCGGAATCGTCTGAAGCTCATCCAGCCGGAAATAGATATCCGTTGTAGATTCTGTCCAGGTCTCCAAATGCAGGGTACCTGTCTGTCCTTCTACCTTTTGCAGGAGCTGCTGCATTCTGACGATCTTCTCATTGAGGTAATAACTGTCTCCCAGATTAACCTGAATGTCTCCATAGGATAACAGCAGACTGTTACTATTCTGGATACAGATGACCTCCGGCGGCATATCATAATTGCTGAGAACCATCAGGACACTCTTAATGTATGCCAGGATCGTATCATCCTCTAATTCCATATCTTCGTATAATTTGATCTTCTTTTCAGGCTTCAGCCCCGTCACACGCGTATACCCTTCCGGTGCTTTGTTCGCAAGATACAGGACTTCTCCGCTGTCCGAGAAACCAACATACTTTTTGGTGGTAGTGTCGTAAAAATAAGCCACCATATCTTTTTCATCCACGTTCACGACCACGGTATGCGGATCTGAGAGCGAAACCGTAACGGAATCGGCATAAGGGAACTCTTTAGAATGATCAAGCAGCCGATAGCTTAACAGAACATAAAGCGAATTCCAGGAATGCTTGTCTGACAATACCGTGCTCTGAATGGATTTTGCCGTATGAAGCTGATTGCCTTCTACGCGGACCTCTTCTACCGTAAAAACCTTCCAGACGATCACAACCCCAAGGGCAACAAGAACAACCAGGGCCAGTAAGACCCTGATGACAATCCTGTGCCTTCGCACCTTTCTCTCTATGATACGTTCTTTTTCTTCCAGATCCAAAAGTTCCAGATCTTCCTCCAGGACATTCGGCTTTTCATTCGGATTATGATTGCTCATGTTAAGTCAACCTATTCTACCATTCGCAATGTTCCAAGGCTGTCCATCTTCAGCGGGATCGATCTTGAAACCGCCAGAACAAGCCCCATCTCTGCCAGCAATACCACCACAGATGTGCCACCATAGCTGATAAACGGCAGCGTAATTCCGGTATTCGGGATTGTATTGGTTACAACGGCAATGTTCAGGATTACCTGTAACGAAATATGCGCCATAACGCCGACAACGATCAGTGATCCGAACAGATCTTTTGCATTGTTCGCAATAACCATGAACCGCCAGATCAGAAGCGCAAACAAAAGGATCACACAGACCGCGCCGAATAGTCCGAGTTCTTCTATGATAATACTGAAAATAAAGTCATTCTGTGCCTCAGGCACATAGTCAAGCTTCTGGATACTGCCTCCAAGACCTTTTCCGAAAAGCCCGCCCGAACCGATGGCATACAGACCCTGCAGAGTCTGATACGCATCATCCGGATACCGTTCCGGATGAATCCAGGCCTTGATACGCGCACTTCGATAACTCATCGCAAGTGTCATGATGATCGCGCCCAGTATTCCGACACCGATCAGGGCAATGAAATGCGAATACTTTGGGCTGACCACAAACATCATAACGATCGCGATACCTGCGATGATGATTGCCGTACTAAGGTTACTGTATGCAACCATTGCCAATATCGGCAACAGGAAAATTACAATCTTAATGACCGTATACCCACTTGCGATCTCCCGCGGGATCCTTGAGAGGATCGCGGCAAGGAAAATGATGATCGCCACCTTTGCCAGCTCTGACGGCTGTACAGAGATACCACCAATGCTCAGCCATCTGGTCGAACCGTTCGCATCGGTACCCATAACAAGAACAGCCACACACAATATGATCGCCAGAACATAGGCCGGCAGACTAAACGCCTTCCATGCATCATAAGGAATCATCGCAATGAAAAACATCACAACCAGTCCGATAACGATCGCGATGAACTGCTTGCGCAGATAATAAGTCGGTGCCAGCCCGGAGCTGACTGCCTCATAAGAGCTGACACTGTAAAGCATGACCAGACCGAACCCCAGCAAAAATATAAGAATAAACAACAGGCTGTAATCAAAAAACCTGGCGTTTTCTGTTTGATTTCTCTGTGGCGCTCTTGCCATCCTAGTTACTCCTTCAATGCCTGAACCATGTCTTTAAACATTCTGCCGCGCACTTCATAATTCGGGAACATACCCCAGCTGGCACATGCAGGAGAAAGCAAAACAGCATCCCCGCTTTCTGCTTCCTGATAACAGATATCAACTGCTTCCTGCAGTGAATCCGCAAAAACATAATCTGTAAATCCGTTTGCTTTTGCAGCATCTGCAATCTTTTCTCTGGTCTGTCCGATCAGTACAAGCTTTTTGATCTTCCCTTCGAAGGTCTGAATCCACTCATCATAGGAAGATTCTTTGTCATATCCGCCAGCGATCAGACAGGTCGGGCGGTCCATCGCCTCTACGGCACGGATCGCAGCATCCGGATTGGTTCCCTTGGAATCATTGTAAAAACGCACGCCGCGTTTTTCTGTTACATATTCGATCCGGTGTTCCACTGCCTGGAATGTTTTCAGCACTTCACGGATCTTATCCAGCGATACACCATATGCCATCGCCATGGCTGTCGCTGCCATTACATTTTCATAATTGTGACGTCCGAGGATATTCAGCTCAGCTGTTGCAATAACAGGAATCACTTCCGAACCATCATGATAGTAAATGGTATCGTTTTCTACATAATATCCCTTTGCAAGCGGACGCGCGCCGGAAAACCATACTACTTTTGACGGAATCTCTTTTGCGATCTCGCGCAATGTTTCGTCTTCATAATTGAGCACGCAGACATCGTCCGCAGTCTGATTCTCACACAAACGCTTTTTCAGTGCAATATAATTCTCCATCGTATGATGGCGGTTTAAGTGATCCGGTGTAATATTCAGGATCGCTGCCACTTTCGGACGGAACGTATGAATCGTCTCAAGCTGAAAGCTGCTGATCTCTGCAATATAAAGCGCCGGTCCACGTGCATTCAGCACTTCATTGGTATACGGAATACCAATATTTCCAACAACCTTGACATGTGGGAAGTTCGCCGCCATGATCTCACCCAGAAGAGAGGTCGTAGTTGTCTTTCCGTTTGTACCGGTGATTGCAAGTACGTCGCCCTTCTGGCAGCAATATGCCAGCTCTACTTCTCCCCAGATCGGAATATCAAGCGCCCGGAACGATTCTACGACAGGCGCATCGATCGGAACACCGGGGCTTAAGATCACAAGATCGATCCGCTTCATTTCGGACTCCGGAATCGTACCTGTCATAATCTGAATATGCTCTGTATTCTCAAACTCAGAAAGCAGACGTTCTTTGTCGATATCCTCTTTTTCATCAAACAGAACCACTTCCGCATGATTCGCCAATAAAAGCTTCGATGCCGCGATTCCGCTGATGCCACTTCCATATACTAACACGAAACGAGCTGTAAAGTCCATGGATCTCCCCCCTAAATAATGTGCACAAGTGCCAGCAGACACAACAGACAAGTTGCGATTGAAAATACTGCAACGACCTTTGTCTCTGACCATCCTCCCATTTCAAAATGGTGATGGATCGGTGACATACGGAAAATTCTCTTTCCTCCGGTCTTTTTAAAATAAGCCACCTGGATCATAACCGATAACAGTTCAATCCAGTAGATCAGGCCGACGATCAGAATGAAGATCGGCATCTGCATCACATAAGCCGTT
>CADBRG010000035.1 GCA_902797015.1 uncultured Lachnospiraceae bacterium | reverse complement strand
GACTTAAAGTTCCCCAACACCCGCAGATCACCTGTCATCAGCGACAGTTCATGGATGACCTGGTCGAGCTCCGGCGTGATCACATCCCCGTTAAACTCAATGAAGAACATATACTCCCAGTTGTGTTCCGGGATCGGTCTCGACTCCAGACGCACGAGGTTAATGCCGTGCACTGCAAATACCGTCAGGATATCATGCAAAGATCCTGATTCGTGTGTTGTCGTCAGAGAGACGCAGATTTTATCTCTTCCGCCACGCAGTTCCATCTTCGGCGATACTACGACAAATCGCGTCGTGTTCTGGCTGTTGGAATTGATACCAAGTGCCAGCGGAACCAGACCGTAGATTTCTCCTGCATGCGGTGAGCAGATCGCTGCCTTTGTGATATCCTGCTGCTCTGCAACCATCTTCGCGCTGCCGGCGGTGTCTGCCTGTGGAATCTTTCTCCATGCCGGATGCGCATTCAGATATGCTTCACACTGGAACAGCCCCTGTTCATGCGAATACACCTTCTCTATCCCCTCCAGTGTACTGCCCGGCAGTCCCATCAGGGCATGCGTCACCTCTACCGTCGTTTCCCCGACAAAATAATAATTGTATTGCGCCAAAAGATCATAGACCTGGCGGATCGCACCGGTTGATGAGTTCTCAATCGGCAGGATCGCATAGTCAGCTTCGCCATTATGAAGCGCCGCAAAGGTATCCTCAAACTGATAGAGTCCGATTGCCTTAACGTCCTTTCCGAAGAAATCCATCGCAGCCAGCTCACTGTACGCCCCCGGCTCGCCCTGATAAACGACCGTCGGATCGGACACCGGTTCTCTGCGGTCCTCAACCGATTTCATATATGTCGCATAGAGTCTTCCCGGCAGCGAGATCTCATCATCCGTGCCGATCGTCGTACTCGTATGCAAAAGCTCCATCTTTCGTTCCATCAGATGTACGATCTGACGATTTACCTCACCCAGGGCTCCCTGCAATAATTCCTTATCCTGCATCTTATGCTCTCCCGTAAAACCTAACTCTGTACGACCTTCTGTACTTTTGCGCGGATGCGCTGCAGTGCATTGTCGATAACCTTCGGTGATTTTTCCATCTTTTCCGCAATCTGTCGATAATTCAGTCCGTCCAGATAATCCGTCAGAACGGAAAGCTCCATTTTGCTTAAGCTGCTTCTGATCTCATCTAACGTCATCTCAACAGACTCTCTGTCGATCAGAATCTCCACCGGATCGGTCGTATCCGACGCACTCCATTCACCCGCAGAAGTCCATTCGCCCTCAAGGCTCTGCGGTGTGCCGTTTCCGCCCTCTGCATCCGGAAATGAAACATAACTGTTCAAAGGTCCATGCTTTTTTCGTGCCGCCGCCTCGATCGCATCATACATCTGATGGTTCATACACATTTGCGCGAACGAAAAAAACGTCCCCTTTCCACTCTCATAGTTCTGAATGGCTTTAAAAAGGCCGATCATCCCTTCCTGGATCAGATCATCTGTATCTCCGCCAAACAGAAAAAGCGTATTCGCTTTTTTTCTGACGAGATTCTTATAACGGTCCAAAAGGACATCGGCCACCTGTGTTTCTCCGTCCTGATAACGCTTTAATAATTCTTCATCTGTCTCCTCATAAAGCAGGGACATACTACATCCTCCTCTGGCGAACGATCTCGTAACACAGCACGCCCGCTGCCACAGACGCATTCAAAGAATCAATATCTCCCTGCATCGGGATCGCCGCTGTCAGGTCACAGTGTTCTCTGACAAGACGGCTCACGCCCTCGCCCTCATTGCCGATCACGAGACCGATCGGGCCGGTCAGATTCTGCTCATACATCACCGGGCCATCCATTGCCGCACAGACAAACCAGATGCCCTGTTTTTTCAGCTCCTGGATCGTTGCAGTCATATTTGTAACCTTCGCCACCGGCGTATAATGAATTGCCCCCGCTGATGCCTTTGCCACAACAGACGTCAGTCCGACCGCACGACGCTTTGGAATGATCACGCCATGTGCGCCGCAAAGATTCGCCGTACGAATGATCGCGCCAAGGTTATGCGGATCCTCAATGCCGTCAAGCAGGATCAAAAACGGCGCTTCGCCCTTCTCTTTTGCAATCGCAAGGATATCATCTACTGTGTAATACCGCTCCTCGGCCGCGATCGCGATCACGCCCTGGTGCTTACCGGTCTCGGAAAGCTGGTTCAGGCGTTCTTTTTTGACAAAGTCTACGCGGACTTCCCGCTTTTTTGCCTCCCGAAAAATCGTTCGGACGGGCCCATCCTGACACCCGTCCAGAAGAAAAATCTTTTCAATTGTCTTATCTGCACGCAATGCCTCAAGCACTGCGTTTCTGCCTTCAATCTGCGCCATTTTTATTCTCTTTCATCTCTTTCCGATAGCCGACAAGTCCGATTTCGATCAGCGCAAGCATCCGCTCTGTCTGATCCGTCAGATAAAGCCATCCCATCAGCGCCTCGAACCCGGTTGCGCGTCTGTAGTCCGCCACGGTCGCATTTTTCGCCATTGTATAAGACTTGGCATTGCGCCCACGCTTGTAAACGGCCGTTTCCTCATCTGTCATCTCCGGCAACAGGTATTCCATCATCGCGGACTGCGCGTGCGCCCGCACCAGACGGCTCGTCTGATAATGCAGGCGATTCACGCTCTTATTACCCTCTTCCACGTGCATCGTACGGATCACCAGATCGTAGATACTGTCTCCGATGTACGCCAGTGTCAGCGGTGAATACGCATGGATATCCTGCGACGGCAGATCAAAAAAGCCCCGGATCCCACCTGCAGAAATCCCTGCTGCAGAAACTCCGTCTAGGCGCGTGTCCATGTAACGCCTTCCCGCGTATCCTTCAGAAGGATTCCCATATCTTTTAACTGGTCTCTGATCTCGTCTGCTTTCGCAAAATCTTTCGCTTTACGTGCTTCCTGACGCGCTGCGATGAGTGCCTCGATTTCTTCATCAAGCACTTCTTCCTTGCGTTCAATGATGATTCCCAGGATATCACAGAGCATCAGAAGCTTCTGGTAAAAGCCTTCTGCCAGTGCACGTGACGAATCCTCTGTCACCTGTGTATTGATGTATTTTACCAGTTCAAACACAGCAGAAACCGCATCTGCCGTATTAAAGTCATCCTCCATGGATGCCTCAAACTTTTTGACAAACGCGTCCGTGCCGGCAAGCACATCAGCCTCTCCGTCAAGCAATGCATCTTCCGGTTTTTCCATATGACGGCGCAGCATATCAGCTGC
The DNA here is from genome assembly GCA_902797015.1 of uncultured Lachnospiraceae bacterium. Taxonomy (GTDB): domain Bacteria; phylum Bacillota; class Clostridia; order Lachnospirales; family Lachnospiraceae; genus SY8519. The sequence goes on along the minus strand of CADBRG010000035.1, from coordinate 10,710 downwards.
ATTCAGGATACGCTCGAGGCCGTTCTTTGCAGCCTCCATCAGCTCATCAGAGAAGTTCAACGGGCTTCTGTAATGTGCGGAGATCATAAAGAACCGCAATACCTGCAGATCATATTTTTCCTGAATGTCACGTACGGTGAAGAAGTTGCCCAGAGATTTGGACATCTTCTTATTATCAATATTTAAGAATGCATTGTGCATCCAGTAATGTGCGAACGGTTTTCCGTTGGCCGCCTCACTCTGCGCGATCTCGTTCTCATGATGCGGGAATACAAGATCCTCGCCGCCTGCATGGATATCAATCTCATCGCCCAGATATTTTTTGCTCATGACAGAGCACTCAATATGCCAGCCCGGCCGGCCCTGGCACCACGGAGACTCCCAGTACGGCTCTCCTTCTTTTTTCGGCTTCCAAAGTACGAAATCCAACGGATCTTCCTTCAGATCACCAGTCACCTGGATGCTTCTGTGTCCGCCCTCTAAGTCATCAATGTTTTTATGGGAAAGCTTGCCATATCCGTCAAACTGTCTGGTTCTGAAATATACCGTACCGTCATCTGCCGCATATGCATAGCCCTTGTCGATCAACGTCTGGATCATCTCGATCATGCCATCGATTTCCTGTGTCGCACGCGGATGGATCGTTGCCGGGCGCACATTCATGGCTGCCATATCTTTCTTGCACTCTTCGATATAGCGCTCTGCAACCTCTTCGGAAGTGCTGCCTTCTTCGATTGCTTTCGCGATGATCTTATCATCTACGTCCGTAAAATTGGAAACATAGGTGACCTCATACCCCTTGTATTCAAAATAACGGCGCACCGTATCAAACAGGATCATCGGACGCGCATTTCCGATATGGATCAGATTATAAACGGTCGGTCCGCACACATACATGCGAACCTTCCCTTCCTCAATCGGTTTGAATTCTTCTTCTCTTTTCGTCAATGTATTATAAAGCTTCATAGGCTCATCTGTACCTCCGTCACAATCTCCTGCATCTGTTCCATCTTATCCTCGATGTCAAGCACCAGATAAAACTGGTTAACGGCTGCATAAAGATTTTGTTTCTCTTCTGAAAAATCGTAAATATTTCGGTCACCCTCAAGGTAATCCGTCAGGAAATTGATTCCCTTCTCCATCGCCATCAGCCATACCGAATAGGACAAAAGCTCTTTTTCTCTGGTCGTCAGATGATGCCCCATATATTTCAGATAGCCTTCCAGTGTGGCCCGGTAGAAATCAAGATTCAGTTCTACATCACCGGTCTTATCATACTCGGTCACGGTCGCTGCTCCGGCGCGCACAAGCTCACCGAAATCATACAAAGAGCTTCCCGGCATAACCGTATCCAGATCCAGCATACAAATGGCTTTTCCCGTCTTTTCATCTACAAGAACATTTGTATAACCTGCATCATTATGTGCTACACGCCGCGGAATCTTTCCGCTTTCTAATCCTGCGCTGATCTCATGCAGCTGTTCGGAACGATCAAGGACAAAACGGATCTGCTCCTGACAGTCCGCCGTACGCGAACAGATATCCGCGCGCAGTGCATCCAGCAGACGCCTGATACACTTGTGCATGTCATGCATCCGCGGAAACGTATAAGAAAGCTGCGTCTCATCAAATCCGATCAGCCGATGCTGGAACAGGCCAACCACAGCTGCCGCCTCATAGACCTCTTCCCGCGATGCCGGCTTTGTCGCCTCAATTCCCTGCTCGATCATCCGGTAAACTCTGTAATAAGCACCATCTTCCGTCTGCAGAAGCTGGTTTTCATCCTTCGTTCTGAGAAACGTCAGCGTCTCACGATTCGGTTCGCCGCCATCCGCTGCAATCTTTCCCCGCAGATATTCGGTCACCAGGAACTGGTTATTTACCACTTCCACCGGATATTTAAACAAAATATGGTTGATCTCCTGTACCACATAATGCTCGCCACCGCAAACCACTTCAAAGGTGTGGTTGACATGACCATGTCCAAGCGGATGTACATCCGTCACCTCACCATTTACCTGAAATTTGTTCATGATTTCCTGGAAATTCGTCATTTTTCTCTCCCCGGACACCCTGCGCATCCCATGCTGTCCATGAAGCTGTCCGCTGCCGGAAAGCTTCCCTCATATAAGCTGTTTAACAGGCAGACCGCTGATGCAGCGATCCCTTCTTCCCTTCCTGAAAACCCAAGACGTTCTTCTGTCGTTGCCTTAACATTAACCTGGTCTTCCATGATCTCCAGATCTTCTGCAATGTTTTTTACCATTTGAGAAATATAGGGGCGCAACGTTGGTCGCTGTGCGATCACGGTCGCATCAACATTGCCGACAACATAGCCCTTTTCACGGATCAGATCCGCCACATTTCGTAGGAGCGCCCTGCTGTCAGCCCCTTTGTATTTCTCGTCCGTATCCGGAAAATGCAGACCGATATCACCGAGTGCAGCCGCACCCAGCAGTGCATCCATTACCGCATGTAAAAGGACGTCTGCATCTGAATGACCATCCAGACCTTTCTCATGTGGAATCTCCACACCACCAATGATGAGCTTTCTGTTTTCCACCAGCCGGTGTACATCATATCCGCTTCCGATACGCATAAACAACCTCCAGACAAAAGATAGTTAGATTATACCACTCTTTAAAACGTATATCAAATATTTACCCGGAAAAGGGGATGGCCCGCTGCATAAGTAAAAGAGGAGGTCCCTCGACCTCCTCTTTCATACTCATGCATTATATGCTTTTCATCAATCGTAAAAGCTTCCGACGTTTACTGCCTTCACGATATCCTGGCTCCACTCCGGATGACAGGATGATGTTCCCGGATTTGCATGTCCGGAACGATACCAGCTGTTCTGGTCGACGACAAACTCAACGATACAATCGCCATTCAGATGACCGTAAGCATTGCATCCTGCATCGTTCTGGTTCTTGAAATCACCGATGATACACGGAATCACGCTGCCGTCTTCCTGATAGAAGTCTACATAGTCACCGATGTTTCCGAATGTCGTCGTACATGCGATAACATAACGGTTATCAACGACTGCAAATCCTTCCGGATCGAATGTCATGCCCGCCGACTCGCGGAATGCGTACTGCTGGCTTCCCCGCATCGTAACCTTCTGCCATCCCATGTAGGAATGAACGCTGCCAAGGCCGTCCGGGATATCAAACTGCGTCGCCTGGGACTCATCTAAAATACGGGTTGCCCAAACTGCATTCTTATAGCTTACTTCAGAAGCAACGATACCTGCTCTTCTCGACTTCGCCTCAATGGTTTTGCCATCACCGGCATAGATCACAACATGATAGATATGTCCTGCTCTTCCGTAGAAGATCAGGTCGCCAGGCTGCGCATCTTCAACCGCGATCTGCTCGCCAACCTGTGACTGCTCAGCCGCTGTACGCGGAAGGGAATATCCATACTGTGCAAAAATGGTCTGTACAAAGCCGGAGCAGTCAGCACCGTTTGTCAGGCTCGTTCCGCCCCATACATACGGATTGCCGATGAACTCTGCAGCATACTGCAGGATCGAGCTGCGTTCCATGCCGTCCGGTACACCCGAACGGATCGAGGTCATGGTATAGTACAATGCAGCATTTTCTTCCGGTTTGATGGACTCGCTTGCTGTCGCGTAATCTTCCTCTGCCTTCGTCAGGATGGAATCATCACCAACTGTATCCGCCATCACAAGCTGATCACTCTTGACAAATCCGCGTACATCGCCGGATTCCACATAAACCCAGTCACTGTCACGGTCTGCAATCACATAGCAGATACCGTTTGCGCCCAGCACGCCAACGATACGGCCCTCATCCGAAGCGCTCTCACGGATATTTACCATCGCTGCTGCAGGCAGCGCATAATCTTTCTCCACTACCGTCTGATAAACGGTCGCACGATAATAGTCAAACGCAGCATTCTCTTCTGCCGGAACCAATGCCTCGGCAAGCGGCGCTACCGTATCGATGCTCTCTTCTGTGCCATCAATCTGTGTCGCAAGCTCTGCCTGGCTGTTATAGACAGCCTTCATCACATCTGCCTGCTCACCGGTCAGAATATCATCTGCCTGAACAAATCCGCGCACTTCGCCGGACTCTACATAATACCAGCCGTCTTCGCTCTTTAACACATAGCAGAGTGCGTTCTCGGCAAGTGTACCGACTGCACGTGCAGAACCGTTCATTTCTTCAAGGATATTGATATCTTTTGTCGCAAACGCATAGTCCTTTGCCACTGTCCAGAAACGGAATCCGCGATAGATCACCGGTGACGGGACAAGCTCTCCGCTCGGTACCGGATACCAGGTCTCATCCTGCTCAAACGTAGCCGGCGCATTGGTCCTTGGCTCGGCAGGTGTCTCTGCCGATGCTGCTACCTCAACTACAGCTTCTGCTGTTTCCTCAGCATCTGCAGCTTCCGTGGCATCAGCTTCTGTATCATCAGTCTGCGTTGTGTCATCTGCCTTTTCGGAATCTTCTGTATCATCCGTCTTATCAGTCTGTTCCGCAGGATCTACGGCTGCCGGATCTGTATCATCTTTCGGATCGGTCTCGCCCGGTACGGTAGGATCAGCAGGATCCGTGCCGTCCTCCGGTGTGGTCGGATCTGTATCATCTCCGGTGTCTGCCGGCGCATTCGGATCAACATCATCCCCGGAATCAGCAGGATCGACATCGCTGCCGTCATCAGCATCTGCGCCGGTATCCGTCAGATCGGATGTGTCATCTTTCGAAGTGTCTTCCGCATCTGAAGCATCCTCTGATTTCCCTTCATCAGAAGAGATCTCTACTGCCGGTTCATTCTTTTGTATAGCTTCTGCCTCCAGAGCGGCTTCATCCTCATTCGCAGCGATGATAATGGAATCTTCTTCCGCACCATCCTCATTATCCGCATGCGCTCTCGTACCGGAATGGATCGCCGGTGCCGCCTGTGAAACAACCACACCTGCAACCAGTGCAATCAGCAATCCTTTTCTTAATTTTTTCACTTTTTCCAGCTTCATTTCATCATCTCCAAAGAAAAAATTTAAAAATCCGCCAAAAAGGGATTTAAACATACATTATTTAGGATATTATACCATGTTTATCCACATTTTTGTTTTGAGCATGATGCCTTTTTACACTATTTCATGCCAGTTTTCATTAATCATTGGCAAATCAGAATAATAATCATGATTTATGCCTTGAGCCACATTCATTTATCTGTTAGAATCTCCCATGCGGTCTGTCAGTCCGCAGAATATTCATTGGAGGTTTGTTTTGGCTGCACGGAGTTTTTCAACCAGCCGTGGCTTCGGACACCTTTTAGCACTTTTTACGATTATCATCTGGGGCACGACTTATATTTCAACCAAAGTCCTTTTAACAGGATTCGAACCATCAGAGATTCTTATCATCCGTTTTATCATGGGATTCCTGATCCTGTTCTTTTTGTATCCTCATATTCTGAAACCACAGGGCTGGAAGCGTGAGATTCTGTTTGCCCTGGCCGGGCTTTGCGGCATTACACTTTACTATCTTCTCGAAAACATCGCACTCGTCTATACACAGGCGTCGAATGTTGGCGTGATCATCTGCGTAGCGCCGTTCTTTACGGCATTCATTGCAAGGGCGGTCTGGGGAAAAGCAGCACCGCTCAGGCTGTTTTTCTTTCTGGGATTTGTCCTGGCAATGATCGGCATTTCGCTGATCAGCTTTACCGGAGCGTCTGTAACCTTCAGCCTGAAAGGTGATCTTCTTGCGCTCCTTGCATCAGTCGTCTGGTCCTTTTATTCTGTGATCACGAAAATCTTAAGTGATGCGGATTATCCGGTTATCCAGATCACGCGCCGCTATTTTTTCTATGCGATCATCTTTATGATTCCGGCGCTGATCTTTTTACCCTTCAGCCCGGACTTTACACTGTTAAAAGAGCCACGCTACCTGCTAAATATTTTGTTTCTAGGCATTGTGGCTTCTGCAATCTGTTTTATTACGTGGAATTCTTCTGTAAAGATCATAGGCGCTGTAACATCGAGCATTTATATCTACCTGACACCTGTGGTTACCGTGATCACGGCAATGATCGTGTTACACGAACATCTGGCCCCATCTGAATGGATCGGTGTCGTTATTACAATGGTCGGACTTCTTTTGTCCGAGTACCACCCCGGGAAGCAGGCCTCCCATCTGTCGGAATGATTTCGCAACTAAAAAGAGGCTATGAATCAATCTCCATAAGTCTCTTTCTTTCATTTTACCGGCCCCAAATCTCTGATCGGCCATATCCTGTATACAAGCTTTCCTATTATCCGGTCCTTATCAACACATCCTACAGACCCGTAACGCGAGTCGATCGAGATGCTTCTTTCGTCTCCCATTACAAAAATCTGATTTTCCGGCACCTGATAGGGCAGATCAATATTGCAATTCCCCCACGCCTTCTCAGCGACATAAGGCTCCTCGAGCAGCTCACCATTGACATAAACCGTTCCGTCCTTATCAATGTCGATCCAATCTCCGGAATCCGCGATCATACGCTTCACAAGAACCTTATCTTCATAATAAAAGGCTACTACATCTCCGTTCTCAACGTCTTTTACCTTTTTGGAAAGCACAATATTTCCCGCTTTCAACTGTGGCGTCATCGAATCTCCGTAAATCTGCAAAACAGACATCAGCAGGATTGCGATCACACACACGACCACCACGGTCGCGACCACAAGCAGGATGATCGTTCGCAGCAGCTTTACATGCCGGGAACGACTCTTTTCCCGTTCCAACTGCTCTTCCAGTTCCTCCATAGTAGGCAGGATGATTTTTTCTGCCGGTTCTTCAGGAATATTATGATTCATGTTCTACCTGTAATGTCTGATGCATCAACAGCCTCATCTAACAGAATCGTAGCACGCAGGAATGCAAATGCGTTATCGATATCTGCCTGATACTTTTCCACGCGCTTCTGCACCGTTTTAAGCTCTCGTTTGAGTGCAACATTCTCTTTTTTTAGATTGTCAGCTTCCTTTGATTGTTCAATCAGGATTTCCAGCAGCTGCTGACGGTTCATATTGGAAGTGTCATTCAGCTGCACATCTCTGTCATATCTTGCCATATTCTACTCCACGTTTTCCTTTACGCCGGATGAATTCTGCATCAGAAAGTCCAGTACTTCCTTCAAATCATCTTTCGCTGCTATAAATTTCTCCAGACGCTCTGTAAACAGCGTCCATTTTTCCTGCAAAACCGCCTCTGTTTCTGCTTCCAGCTCATTGCATTTTGTCTTTGTCTGCTGGGCCAGATGCATGCATTTAGTTTCAATGCTCTGCTCCATCTCACGGCATTTTTCCTTGCTGGCATTCTCGCGGCGCATGCAAAGCTTTTCCGTATTCGTCAGCATATCATCACACTGTGTCCGTGTACGGGTGAAAAACTCATCACATGCTGTCTTCGTCTCATTGGAAAGGCGGTCGCATTCTGCATGCGTCTCTGTCAAAAGCTTTTCACAACGCATTGCGGTTTCTTTGCTCTTTTGCGCAAGTTCTTCATCGATCTTCGCAAGGCGCGCTTCCTGATCTGCGCTCCTTCTCTTAATACTCTCCAGGTACTCATCTGCTGCCTTCTGCGCAACGTCAAAAATACCCGAAACCTTCATGGATTCTGCTGCGATCGACCCTAATTCACTCTGAAAATCGTTTCTTTCTTCCATATTTACAATCCTTATCTCAACGATGGGCTCATCAAAAAGAATCGTCGAATCGTTATCTTCTACAGGTTGGCTTCTTCCTCATCCGCTACTGCTTCTTCAAGCTCCGGTGTGATCTCTTCCTTAAGCAAAGCACTCTCTTCGTCCGCTTCTTTTGCAGCGTCTTCTTCCTGCAGCTTATCGAGAAGCCCCGGCTCATAATGCTCCGGTACATAAGACGGATCCAGCTTCTGGATCACTTTTTCCAGACGCATCGTCAAACGAAGAAGTGAATACGCATGATCCAGATCGGAACGATATCCGTCTGCCAATTTTTTTGTACGCAGCAATTCCTTTTGCAGTTCGATATTTTCCCGCTTCATCACTTCTGCTTCTTTGGACTGCTCGAGCAGTACCTCCAAAAGCTGCTGCTTGTTCATACCGGAAATATCACTGCCTGTTCTATCCTTTGCCATGTCACCTGCTCCTTATCACATGATACTTGCTAAAATTCTGGCTCTTAAAAAGCCACTTTTCTAATACATTATAGTAGCATAAGCATCCTGTTATTTCAATCACCTATGAGTGCAAACAGACCTGCTTCATCCAGCACAGGCACACCCAGACTCATGGCTTTATCAAGCTTCGATCCCGCCGCTTCGCCAGCTACAAGGTAGTCTGTTTTCTTGCTGACAGAGCCTGTGCACTTCCCGCCGTTTGCCTCGATCAGTTCCTTGACTTCCTTTCTGCCAAGGGTCGGAAGTGTTCCCGTCACAACGATCGTCAATCCAAGCAGCGGCTGACTCCCGGCTTCTTTTTTTTCGGCTGTCATATTGACGCCGGCGGCTTTCAGCTTTTCCAGGATTTTCCTGTTTTCTTCATCGCGGAAATAATCATGGATCGACTGTGCGGTGATCAGCCCGACATCCGGGATCTCGCAGAGTTCCTCGACACTGGCACCGGCCAATGCATCGATGTCCTCGTAATGCTGCATAATGGATTTTGCAGAAGTCCGGCCTACGTTGCGGATTGCGAGTCCGGTCAAGAGCTGATAGGCATCGTTTTCTTTGGAAGCCTCGATTGCCGCCAGGATCTTATCCGTATTTTTCTCACGGCCCATAATGCCTTTTTCGATCAGCTCCTCGCGGTGCTCTTTTAATGTGTAAATGTCAGCGCAGCTGGTCAGATAGCCGTCGTCTACAAGCTGGTCAACATATTTTTGTCCGAAGGATTTGATGTCCATCGCATCACGGCCGGCAAAATAAGCGACGGTGCGCTTCAGTTGTGCCGGGCAGGATGGATTGACACAGTAAATGTCTGCCGTATCTGGTTCCCGGATCAACGCGTGGCCGCATTTCGGGCAGTGCTCGGGCGCCTGGTAGACCTTTCCTGTTGGCTTTGTTACGGCAATGATCGCGGGAATGATCTCGCCCTGCTTTCTGCAGATGGCATGCGCGCCTTCGTCGATCTGCATTTCACGGATGAAGTCGATGTTATGAAGGGTCGCGCGCAGAACGTTTGTCCCGCAGAGTCTGACCGGCTCTTTGAAGATGGCGCGGAAAGTCATCTTTCCGGTCCGGCCAACATCAATTTCAATCTTATCAATGATGACTTCTTTTTCTTCCGGCGGATACTTATAAGCGATGTGCCCGGCCGAGTATTTGCTGCCTGCCGGGAAATCACTGCGGTAACGAACCTGATCCACCTTAACCACTGCACCGTCCAGATCATGATGGAGTTCGCCCCTGGTTTCGCCGATGCGGTCGATCTCCGCAAGAATCTCATCCGGTGTCTGACAGATTTTGTGATGAACGACGGGAATGCCAATCTTTTTCAAAAGGTCGAGTCCTTCCCCGTGAGAAGTCATCAGATCTGCAGTATCTCGCGCGTCCTGTACATTAAATACAAACATGCGCAGCCCCCGCTCTTTGACCACTTTTGAATCCAGCTGTCTGAGCGTTCCTGCCGCCAGATTTCTCGGGTTTGCCGCAGGCTTTTTGCCTGCGATCTCCTGTGCCTCGTTATACGCTTCAAAATCCGCATGTGACATGTAGACTTCTCCGCGCAGCTCCACATATCCCGGCAGATCAATTGTCTGCAACACATCCGGAATCACTCTCGCATTCGGCGTAACATCCTCTCCGACCGTTCCGTTTCCACGTGTTTCCGCAAGGACGAGTTTTCCGTCCTGGTAACGAAGGGTCATGGACAGCCCATCGATCTTTTCTTCAACAGAAAACCGTGCATCCGGATGTTTTGACAAAACATCCTCTGCCCAGCTTCTGACCTCTTCCTTCGAAAAGACATCCTGAATACTGAGCATGGGTACATTATGTGTCACGGCCACACCGGCTTCCCGCTTTACCGTACCGCCAACCTGCTGTGTCGGCGAATCCGCGCTCTGGTACTCTGGGTGCTCTTTTTCGAGTTTTCGCAGCTCCTGCGTCAACTGGTCATATTCATAATCCGTAATCTCCGGCGCGTCCTGGTCATAATAGCGCGCATTGTGATAGCGGATCTCCTCCCGGAGCTCATCAATTCGTTTTTTTACATCTGTACTCATGGTTTTTAAATCCTTTATTGCAATTTTCCGCTGCCAACAGGTGCACTGTAAGAGTCTGCGATCATCTGAAACAGCACCTGCTTTTCCTTTGCAGTCACATCCCGCCACTGTCCAAGCGGCAGGCCGGTCAGTTCAATGTTCATGACGCGCTCTCTGATCAAACGCTTTACTTCATATCCGAGTGCCTCACACATCCGGCGGATCTGCCTGTTATAGCCCTGCGTTAAAATGATCCGAAACCGCTTTTCATCGACCTGTGTGATCACACATGGTCTCGTGGTGACATCCAGTTCTTCCAGATACACGCCTGCCGCCATTTTCTCTGTAAAGTCCTTGGTATAAGGACGGTCAACTGTGACCAGATACTCTTTTTCATGATAATTTCCGGCGCGCATGATCCGGTTTACAAGATCGCCCTGGTTCGTCAGAAGGATCAGACCTTCCGAATCCTTATCCAACCGTCCGATGGTATAGATCCG
>CADBRG010000034.1 GCA_902797015.1 uncultured Lachnospiraceae bacterium | reverse complement strand
CATTAAAAATCATCTCGAATCTCTCCATTCACTGACTGAGAACTCTGCATCATTTATACTGACGAAATACAGTTCGTCGTACCCTTCCTCAAACGAGGGTAACTGCAGCTTATTTGACGTTGCCGCGATCGCCGTGTCCGGGATTCTTGCCTTGCCGGCTCGTCTGCGGTTTCTGTCCATGCATTCTCTTGTCCTGGACTGCATAAAATAACCAACTATTATGTACCCTTGTTTCTTTGCTCTTCGGATGTATCTCTCTCTGTCTGAAACTGTAGGATTAGTGTTGTCGATCACAAGATCCTTTTTCTCCAGAAGAGCCTGTTCAAATGCGATGTTCTCTTTATTTCTTGTGTGCAGTTCATCCAGGCTGATCCGCTCATAATCCGGGAACTGTTCCCTGCAGAAGGTCGTTTTTCCGCTTCCCTGGATCCCTGTCATAATTACGATTACCGGCATACCATCACCTCAGCTAAAATGCATTTTTATTTTTAAACGTATCTTTATTCCGGCTGCGCTGAAGCTCCTCCATGATATGAAATCCGCCTTCATCCAGCGGAACCCCCCTGCGGTTTACTTCATCCACGGCAAATTCCAGCGGCAGGCCGCATGTTTCATACAGGGAGTAGGCGATCATTCCTGAAAAAACCACTTCCGGACTGAATTCGAAGAACAAACAGCCATCCTCGCAGCGCAGAATAGTATGATAGAAGAGTACCTCCCGCAGTATTATCAATGTAAAACCGTTATCAAAAGAAAAACGATACAGCATTTCTTTGGAATCATATTTAACCTGATCCAGCCGGCCGATCTCATTCTTATACCCATTGACGATCGTTCCGATCTCCCTGCCAGTAATAAGCTTTAAATTTAGTTTGAACTTTTTGCTCCCAATGTTGGTCCCTCCGTTTCGTTTTTTAAGCTGATGAGTTATTCTTTTTCCGCCTGTGAACCTAAAAAAACCGCCTTACAGTTTTCTCTGCTGCAGGGCGGTTCGTGATTCCAATCTTTTTCCTGGCTGTTATTGTATACGCCTGAGGATGGTTGTTACGATGAACCGCTCTAAGCAGTCTTTCTCTGCATGCAGAAGAACACGTGCGCCTTCGGCTGCCCGTGCTGCAAGTGTTTTATCTGCTCTAAGATTTCGATTCAACATACGTCCATACTCCTTCTGTTATTTACAATAGAAAAACCGCCGTACAGTTAGAAATCTGTAAGGCGGTCCGTTTAATCTCGTTAAGCTTCTCAGTTCTTATAACCCTGAATTAAGATAATCCCGATTAACGAGGCCGCCGGATATGTCTGCAGCATGCAGAATAACACAAGCTTCAACTGCTGCTTGTGCACCTAATACTGCTTCTGCTTTCATCATACGGCTCATAGTTATCGGCTCCTAAAAATCACAAAATGGTTTGATAATTATCATCAATATACACATCTATAAAATAAAAAACAACCCTGTTTTCCGTATTTTCTATGAGTTGTCGTTAACTGACGACATCTCGTAAAGCCAAATTCCATATTATCACCTATACACACCCAATCGATATGTTGTCGATATGTTGTAAACCTGAGATTCAGTCAGTGATTCAGAAACTCTGTCAATCTGTTCTGGAAATCCTGATAGTACGGCTTCTCGATAAATACCATGTGAGACCCGCCCTTGATCATCTCCAGTTCAGAGCCTTCCGGCAGACAGGACATGCAGTCATTCACAAGATCATAGTTTAAATACGGGTCATGATCGCCGCAAATCACCAGTGTCGGCATATGGATGGCTGACGGTTCGATCAGTTTGACTGAGCTGTCCACGCAGACATCCCTCCTGCCGCCGTTGGGGCTTGACTCTTTGTCATAGTGCCAGCAGTTTGAGCACCACATTTCTCTGACAACGGGCTCTGTGATCTCATCATAGAATACGCCGTTTTCGTTTCGCTGAAAATCATCTGCAGCGTGCTCCCAGGTATTGTGATGAAAAGGTTCCGTGACCGCGTATTCACCGATACCGCAGAGAATCGGCGCATACAGTACTATTTTATTCACATGCTCCGGGTATGCGGCTGCAAATCTGCTTACGGTCACAGTACCCCAGCTCCATCCGAGTATATCTATTTTGTCCTGCCCGGTTTCTTCTGTAATTCTCTCTACTGCAGCGTGAATATCCTCTGCGGCATAATCGGAATCCGGCAAAAAACCATCCGGGACGCTTTCGGATTGTCCGAATCCTGCGATATCCAGCCGCCAGACGTCATAACCTTCACGGGCAAGTTTCCGGACGAGACTGTAGTCCTTATAGTCAATATCAAACTCATGTGAAGAGTACGTAACGCCATGGATCAGCAATATACTTTTTTGAGAAGCTGTGCCTTCTGCAGATACCCGGTCCAGATGCAGGCTGATCCCGTTTCGCTCCAGAGAATAGTCTGTGCAAATATAGTTTGTTCCATCCTGTCTTTCGGACTCACCGGCTGCTGTGCCTTTATGACATCCCGCGCATAATAAAGAACAGATAATAATGATGAAAATGCTCAGCTTCTTCAATGTCGAACCTCCCCGGGGCTGCGGCCCCGATCAGTTACCTGTAAGTATCTCTGTACATCTCATATATATACTTCGTTAGAGAATCCCGATCTCTGCCAGCTTTAATTCCTTATAATGCTTCTTTCCGGCTTCCGTAAAGAATCCGGTCTTCATCAGCCCGATCGTTACGGTCAGGTCAGAACGGACAACCAGCGATCCCGATCCGTTATCACCGTTCATTCCGCTGTTGATATCCGCGGAAATGACCTTGCAGCCGTTTTCGTGCGCACTGTTGACCTCGCGGATGGCAGAGGCATAGGGTTCCCGGACCTCTCCCTGAAATCCCGTTCCGAGCAGGCAGTCGACAATCAGCGGCGCTTCCAGACGACTGCCTGCCTCATACTTTTGAATGGGCACTCCGGCTGCGGCAGCACGCTGCTCATAAAAAGCTGCATCTTCTGTCCTTCGGTCGCTGAATGTCAGGATCCGGCAGGAAATATGCTGTTCCGCAAGGATTTCTGCGAGCGCAAAACCATCTCCGCCGTTGTTTCCGGACCCGCAGAGAATCAGTGTGCCATCCGGCCATTCGTTCCATGCATTGCAGATTCCTTCGGCAGCCCTTCTCATCAACACCTTTCCGGGTGTTCCCGCTGCAATCGTTGCTGCGTCCCGGCGCCGCATTTCCTCTACGGAAACAGCCCCCGAATCGTAATCCTTTTCTGTCATCCGTTTCCTCCTTCCGGAATTCTCAGTCTGTTTTGCCTTGGCGTCATCTGCCCTGCCGTATCTTTAGGGACCTCAAATATGCCTTATGTTCATCGGTAATCCTGTAGCTCTCCACGCTTTT
>CADBRG010000033.1 GCA_902797015.1 uncultured Lachnospiraceae bacterium | reverse complement strand
TCGCTTTTTGCCATGCAATAAACATCATATAAATGCCTTGCATATCTAGCAGGAAGCACTTTGGCCTCTGGAAAATATGCCAGCTTATTAAGTATTGTCAGTTTTTCCCAGAATGTTCTTTCGACATCAATGGTAAGGACATCTGTTGTTGCATTCTCAAAAAGCTCCGGGTACCTTTCTGCCACAAACGATTCAATTGTTGTGACATGAGAAGGGAGCCACTCGGCAAGTGGTCCGATTTCAAGACGCACCTTGTCTCTTATATAATCAACCTCAAAAATCTGTGGGTAATAAAAGTTGATTACCATCTCGTCTTCCACATCTACCGAAATCCATTCTCCCAATCCAAGTATGGCTTCTAATTCATCATTTATACATGGTACAAGTTCATTTTTATAGAATATAGCCGCTTTCTCATTGACATTTTTATTAAACTTATCCTGCTGCGTCTTTGACCGGTCGCCCCATGGATCATCTTCTTTTGAAAGAAGTCTTCTCCAATCAAGAATAATATCAATATCTTCAGAAAAACGTTTGATTACATGATATGACTTCGACAAACTTGTTCCACCCTTAAATACAAAGGCATCCATATATTTGCATTCATGAAAAAGATGATTGAGCATAAAACACACCCAAAAGTCTTTTTCAATGATATCTGCTCTCAGTCCCATGGATGAAGATACGGACTGTATAACTTCTTTTCTGTCTTCCTCTGGTAATAATGCAAATCTTTTCATGTTCAGTTACATATCCTTTTAATATTCTCATAAATCCACGATGCAACTTCCGTTGTCTCATCAAAAATAGTTTCTTTATCATTTGAATTAAGTTTTTCTTTCAAGCTAAGAATGACATCCTGATCAACGCGCTCTTTTCCTAACGTTTTTAACGCTTCAACAACTATAATGGATATTTCTGACATGAGAGATATTTCCCTGTTCGCTTTATGCTTAAAAGAAATCTTGATATTATCCCAAGCAAAATCTCTGGAAGGTCCATCACTAACATAAGTCCATACAGCCGGAACCTGTGTTGATAGCCCAAGTTTATTTAACGCCACATCACCGCATGGTGCTATTGTCCAATGATACTTTCTTGCAATCGCATAGGCTACCTTCTCCGGATCAGCAGGTACAAATGCTTTTAAAACCCTGCTGTATTTTGGCTTTTCATAAACACCATCCATAACACGGCGAATTACACCTTCATCCACTTGACGCCCCAGGCATTTTCGAATTGTAGCCAGAGATGCTATATCACTGAAATCAGATGTAAAAAAAATATCACCATCCGCATAATCTGTTATTCTGTTTTTTATCTCATCGTATATAGTACCAGCCATCATAACCTCCTTTTGTCACGATTATTGTATAGTTATCGCGACAGTTTTGCAATATGGTTTTCTTGATTTTTTCCAAAAAGTACTGCAAGACGAATGTAAAAGTGGGAATAAATGAATTGAACCAATACTTGCCACGACGGATCCAAGGGACCCAATAGGGACCCAAGGCAGTAAACCGCCATAACGCAAAGCCGCATAAACACTGCGTTTCAGCGAATTGGAGTAAAACGCGAGACGGGACCAGGGGACCCAACATTTTTTCTAAAGAAAAACCTCTCAACCCCAGTGTTTTCAAGGGATTGAGAGGGAAATAAAAAGAGCGCGAGACGGGACTCGAATACTCCCCCTCGTCTGAAACCCAGAAAGGAAGCGGGTTTCCGAAGCACCATTCCTTAGGGCATTCAACAGGGCATCCAAAATCGAACACCTGTTCTAGAATAGCGAACGCATGTTCGTTTTGGCAAAAGTGTACAAAAACTAGCAAAACGAAAGTATCGATCTTTTTTCATTCATGATGTGCAACACTACTATTTTCTTTCTGGTAGTCATAGTTCTCCTTTTTTGCAAAACAAAAACACCTTTGCCGGCTTTATCAGCCGTGCAAAGATGTCTTTTACACTTAACTATCATTTTATACTTACTTATTCTCAAATATTGAACACAGTGGGGACGGTTCTTCTGTCTCCTTAATCGATCTCTTGATTTATGTATTCCATAGCTCTTTTCATATTTGTCATAAACGCATCATCTGGTATCAGGGCAATCCCGTTTTCATCGCTGAGAACGATCAGACGTGTTCCTGTTGTCAACCCGAACAGATCCCGCGCGCCTTTCGGGATGACAATCTGTCCTCGGTCGTTGACAGCGACGGAGCCCCAAATGTTTTTCCCTTTCGGCGCAGGAGGAATCATTCCCATGCCTTCTACCGGTTCTGTCCTGATCAGACTATCTATGGTCGTCCCGTATACTTCAGCAAGAAGATGGCATTTTTCTATATCAGGAACGGTGGCGCCAGTCTCCCATTTTGCATAAGCCTGTCGTGAAATACCGATTTTTTCCGCAATCGCTTCCTGTGAAAAACCATGTATATTTCGTAGCATAACCAGATTATCTTTCAACATAGTCATTTACTCCTTTACAGATCTATTCTTTCAAAATGCACACATGCTCTTCTATATGACAAGACTGTCATCAAAAGGAAGATTACGATTCCTACAGTTAACAATAGCACCTGCATGGCAATATACTCAATACCAAAAGCATTCAATGTTTCAAATCCCGGAACGTAATGGAACGATTCCGCAGCAATAATGACCAGAAAAGTAACGATGATAAAGATCACAAATGGGCGGCCAAACTTGTATGCTGTTTGAAAGAATCCGCCCACAAAGATCCAGTTGAATAATCCGAAGATCACACAAGCCATCCCTAATGCGAAAAGATTTGCATTCATCAGGGCATTGCTTTGATATACGACGGACTGTGAAAAGACCGTCATCCGTAGGACTACAGCTACTGCCATCAGCAGACATGCGCAGATTTCAAGCAGACAGACGAACAGGTATTTTACTTTCACTACATCTGTTTTTGCCAGAGGCAACAGTGCCGAAAATACTATATCATTTGCTTCTCTGGCTGTCTGAAAACTTTGGAATAATCCCAGGCACACAAAAAATGCGCCACAGAGGATAGGATATCCCGGCAATAGAAACATGAACCCGAACAGAACAAAAAGGTACGAAATAATCGATGCGCTCAACCTCATTTCTTTCCGCAGAATATTAAGCATGAAACGCCCCTCCTTCCATCCTGAGCATCGTATCTTCAAGGCTTTCACCAGCCTCCGAAAAATGCCCGATAAAGTCCGCTTTTGGCATCGCCGCAATGATTCTTCCTTCTGAAATATAGACGATATCATCTGCACATTTCTCAATATCAGAAATAATATGGGTAGAGAAAAACACGGCTACGCCTTCATTTCTAAGCTCAGAAAAAATCCCGAGCAGCTCGTTTCGCGAAAATGGGTCAAGACCGCTGGTCGGTTCATCTAAAATTAACACTTCAGATCTATGAGAAAGCGCAAGAAGAAGATTCAGCTTTACTTTCATGCCTTCTGACAGTTCCAGCGGCGTTTTCATCTCGTCTATAGAAAAGAGATTTAGATATTTCCTGTAAGCTGCTTCATCCCATGTGTCATAGAATCTTTTTACGATATCTACGATATCTCTGATCTTCTTTCTCGGATACCAGCTTACCGTGCCAGTCGAATAACCAATACGCTTTTTAATGTCTGATTCATGGCCAGCCAGAGGTTCGTCAAAAAAACTGATCATGCCGCTGTCCGAATGGACAAGATTCAACATCGATTTGATCGTAGTCGTTTTCCCCGATCCGTTTCTGCCTATAAAACCAGTAATCCTTCCGCTCTCAAGACCAAAGGTTATCCTTTTCAATTCAAATGAAGGATATCTTTTCACAAGATCCTGTACTTTCACAATAATCATAATGACCTCCAAATCTATGATTTATATGATTATTGTAAAGTCGGGTTGCCCGGATATCTACCAACCACACTTAACAGAATTCTCCGTTTTTTGTCATGTATAGTTGCGGGGGCAGAAGAATCGTCCCACCCGGCTTATCGAACTCTAAAAAATCCTTCTCACAGTTACGATCGTCCTATACCCGGCATTGGTATATTTGATTCCGCCGGCCGGATATGGTTTGCTGTTGCTGGCATTCACGATCTGCCCATTCCCTGCATAGATTCCGACGTGTCCAGAATAGCTTGACTAGTGCAACTCATATTCAGAAAAAACAGATTAAAACTACTTTCTTAATACAACATACACAAGCTCACGGATATGATCCCTTACCCTGTTCATCTCTTCCTCTGACGAAAAACCAAAAACAGCCATGCCAACCGGACGGTTATCAGCGTGAATATCCTCAATATAAGCCCCCGATTCTCCTCCCGGAAAAGCGCGGAACACAAGAAGTGCCTCTTTGATGGCAGGATCTATATACACATGATCAAAAACTCCCGGCCGAAAACTGAATACAGCATAAGACAAAAGATATTGTCTTTGCCTTTGAAAGTGTTTCAGCTCTTCGTAATACGACAGGTCGCCTACAGCAGTTGTTACAAGGAGTTTTGTATAATCCACCCCACAGAACAACTGCACATCTTGCTGAGCATAATATCCGGCCGGTCGTGGATTGATTTCAATTATAAAAAACTCCCCTTCCTCAGTAAAAAATCCTTCAATATCAAATTCACCGATCCTTGCTCCGGATGCCAGCAGTGCTTTTTTGACCGCAGCTTTAAACACCATCTCCTGTCTGCTGTCAAGCGTATCCGGAAAAACGCAAAGTACCGGGCGAAGCGGCGCTTCCGGAAACCGATAACACCAATAGACACCATCCCACAAGATCTCATCTCCGACAAGGAACACCTCTGCTTCCAGAATCTGCAAAGAATCATGTTCAACAAACTCCTCAATACATACAGCCCCATTTCTGGAATATTCTGCTGCATTTCTGAACGCCGGGATCAATTCCCGCTCGTCTTCAATTCTGGTCTGACCAAAAGAGGAGGAACACAAAACCGGCTTCACTATGACCGGATAGGTAAGCCCGGCACATTTTTCTTTCAGTCCCTCCGTTTGATCCGATTCTATATGAGCCGGCGAAAATAACCCAATATTTTTTTGTAGATTGCGGAACCTTCCTTTCTCCATAAGCGTTCTCACACATTCAGGACTGTTTCCCACAAGCCCCATCTCATCTGCAATAATTGCCGCCGAAAGCGCAGTCTTGTCAAACACCCCCAGCACACCGTCAATCTTTTCCCTTTTTGCTATCTCAAGCAATTGTTCCGTATCTTCACCATCTACCGCGTAACAGTGATCAGCATTTGGCACTGACAGTTCATCCTCTAACCGTACGATTGCTACTGTTTCCATTCCAAGCTCTTTTGCAGTCTTTACCGCTGTCAGTAAACGTCCGTCTATAGATGCGGACATGACCATGATTTTCTTACTCATCTGTATTCTCCAACGTTCTGCTATATTTATCCAGTAATTCTTTTTTGATCAAAGAGGAGCTGATCTGCGGGGTCCTCTTCAGGCGAATGACGGATTTACCATGTGTATCGCACCACTTCTTTATCTCATCGAATCGTTTCCCGAAATGATTCTCCCCCAGTGCAAGAATATCAAAATCTGTCATTTCCATTGTTGCGGGACAAAGTGTGTCATAAACAAATGCCTCATCGACAATACGCAAAGCCCTGATCATCTCCAGGCGTTCCTCCGTAGAATAAAAGCACTCATGATCCGGTTTGAATTGTGAGACATATGCGCCGTTCTGCACACCTACGATCAGATAATCTCCGTATTCCCTGCACTTCTTAAAAAGATTCAGGTGCCCGATATGAAAATAATCAAATACGCCAAATGTCAGGATTTTCTTCATCACAAATATACCTCATTGTACTCGTCTCTGATTCGGGTAAGCGCCATTAAAACAGGATCATACGCTCTTGTATCAGAACAGAGATCAAAATATTTTTCATATAAGACCGGCAGTTCTGTACAGCCGAGTACGCACGTACTGCCTCTGTTGACCAGTTCTGAAAACATTATACGTACGTCATCTGAATACCGGTTTCTTTTTACCGCCTCTATACAGGCCCGTAACCGGGCAAATTCCTTCTCCTTTGGTGCCTCACACCGGATGCCGCGCACCCCGCACGCTTCCTGGTAGATTCCGGAAGCTATGGTTCCCTCCGAAGCCAGAAGAAAGACTTCATTCACTCCGTCTTCCCTTAATCCATCTGTACAAACTTCTATAATATCTACAATTTTTTCCTTTGCCTCCGGCACCCGGTCATATAGATCTGAAAGAAACAAATGGGCCGTATTGCATGCCAGAAGAATCCTGTCGCAGCCACTTTTGATCAGATGACTGACAGAATCTGACATCTCGCTGATCAGCTGCTCTCTGTCTTCTCCGTATAATGCAGCCCGGACACGGCTTGGCATCGTACACCGGTTATCAATCATGATCCGCGGACGCTCCCATTCCCGTTCTGCGGGAAATACCTCTGCATATTGCCGGAACAGATGGATGGTCGCATAGGTTCCCATACCACCTAATACTCCAATCACCTGGGATTTACGATTCATAGTCTGCACCTTCTATAATATCCATTTCCGCAAGTATCTTTTCTGCCGCATGCGGATAGTTAACAGCAATATGCTCCCTGATCCAGTCATCCATAACATGCTCTTCGGCATCCACGCCTTCTGTAACATCTGAAACAAACCGGATAATATCCTCTTCACTGCGGGCAATCCGGTATCTGGATATCGCCTTCTTCATCTGGGTGGTCAGTTGCTCCTCTTTCAGTTCTTCATTCCAGACAAAACATCCGGGTTTTCCTGTGAAAAGCCACTCCATTGTAAAGGAACCGCAATCATTGATGATCGCATCGCATTCCGCAAAAAGATGCAGATATTCCCCGCCCTCAGAATATTCGATCCCGGCTCTTTTAAGCTGTTCCAGATAACGGTCAACCTGTTCCCCGGTCCAGACCTTTTCATTTATCATTCTGAAAAACATCAGCGGATGGGGCCGGAATACAAAATCAACATCAGGAAACAGTTTTGGCAGGTTCAGCAACAGCTTATGATACGTCCTGAAATTAGATAACGGCAGTTCCTTTATATTAATGGTATGATGCGGTGTGATCAGAATCTTTTTGCGCCGGCCTTGCCGCTTTGCAGGATATTTCGCATATGTATCCATCTTCGCATAGCCGGTCAATACCACATTTTTCCCGCCAATTACCTGAAGTCTCACAATGTCTTCCTGCGAATAGGTCGTTTCAGTGAAGTATTTCCATACATAATTCAGCTCGGGACCTTTCATCCTCGAATACATAAAATAATAACCGACATCATATCCATAATTCACATAGACCGGCAGGACATTTCCCGATGCCGCATACTGAATAGAATGAACTTCGTGCGCCATTGCATCATATGGATCCGAAAAATAAATAATATCAAACCGGTCTGTAAGATCATAGTACCTG
>CADBRG010000032.1 GCA_902797015.1 uncultured Lachnospiraceae bacterium | reverse complement strand
GACGGCTTCCAGTCCCTCCAGTACCGATATACTGTCAGCACCGTATCCTGCATCTGCTTTTTTTGCCATATTTTGTCAATCTCCTTTTATGGTTTCTATATAAACACAAGAAAAACCTCCGAAGCTCAGAGGTTGATTACAGTCGAACATATGTGTCCATACAACATATGGTATTTTTATATCATAATTATCCTAAATATGCAAGAAAAATCCTGCTTCCAGGCATTGAAAGCAGGACAATGGATCAGAATCAGATATTCTCAATCTGCCAGTCAACAGGCGCAATTCCGTGCGCCTCCAAAAACTGATTGGTACGGCTGAAATGCCGGCATCCGAAAAATCCCCGGTATGCTGAGAGCGGACTTGGGTGCGGTGCTTCCAAAACGAGATGGTTCGGATTGTTCAGCATCGCCTTCTTCGCACGCGCAGGACTCCCCCACAGCAAAAAGACGATTGGTCTGTCCTGCTCGTTTAAGATCCTGATCACCGCATCGGTAAACTGTTCCCAGCCGATTCCGCGATGCGAATTGGCCTGATGCGCCCGTACCGTCAGCACGGTATTGAGCAGGAGCACCCCCTGCTTCGCCCATTTCTCCAGATAGCCATTGTTCGGGATGTAGCATCCCAGATCGTTTTGCAGCTCCTGATAGATGTTGACAAGTGACGGCGGAATATCGGTCCCCGGCTGTACGGAAAAGCAAAGTCCGTGTGCCTGACCGTCATTGTGATACGGATCCTGGCCAAGGATCACAACCTTAACCTCTGACAACGGGGTTAAGTGAAATGCATTGAAGATATCATCTGCAGGCGGAAACACCTTAACGGTCCTGTATTCCTGCAAGACCTTCTGATACAGATCTTTATAATACGGCTTGGCAAACTCAGCCCTAAGCGGTGCCAGCCAGTCATTCGTGATTGCACCCAAAACATTACCTCCTGACCGGGATGTCTCTTCCCGCAAGATAATCCTTTAAGTCCCTGATCTCCATTTCCTTATAATGGAACAGGGATGCTGCCAGTGCCGCCTCGGCCTTTCCTTCTGCAAACGCATCATAAAAATGCTCCATCGTCCCCTCACCGCCGGATGCGATCACCGGAATGGAAACATTTTCTGCGATCGTTTTCGTCAGTTCAATGTCATAACCTGCCTTTGTACCGTCACAATCCATACTGGTTAAAAGAATCTCTCCCGCACCGAGTTCATTAGCACGGATTGCCCATTCGACTGCATCGATTCCTGTATTAACGCGACCGCCGTTGATGTAAACTTCCCAGCCTTCGGCATTTTCCCTGCGCTTTGCATCAATCGCAACCACTACACACTGGCTGCCGAATTTGTCCGCGCCGTCTGCGATCAGCTGTGGATTTTTAATCGCGGATGAATTAATGCTGACCTTATCTGCGCCCTCACGCAAAATCGCACGAAAATCATCTACACTTCGGATTCCGCCGCCGACCGTAAACGGAATAAATACCTGTTCTGCCACCCGGCGTACCATATCTACAACCGTATTGCGCGCATCCGATGATGCCGTAATATCTAAAAATACCAGTTCATCCGCCCCTGCTTTGTCATACGCAGCTGCGATTTCTACCGGGTCTCCTGCATCCTGCAGATTGACAAAATTAACGCCCTTCACCACACGTCCGTCATGCACATCCAGGCAGGGAATGATTCTTTTTGTAAACATACTATTTCTCCGCTCTTCTAAATCTTAAGGAAATTCCGCAAAATGGTCAGCCCTGCTTCACTGCTCTTTTCCGGATGGAACTGGCAGGCAAAAACATTCCCCTGCTCTACCGATGCATGGATCGTTGTTCCGTATTCTGTCACGGCCTTTACAATAGAAGGATCTTCTGCTTCCAGATAATACGAATGCACAAAATAAACATAAGGTTCTTCGGACATTCCGGCAAACAGCCGTCCATCACCGGAAAGTGCCAGTGAGTTCCAGCCGATATGCGGAATCTTTAAGCCTTCCGCATCCGGGATCCGCTTAATATGTCCTTTCAGAATGCCAAGTCCTGCAACGCCCGGATTCTCATCGCTGTCCTCAAACAAAACCTGTAACCCCAGGCAGATCCCCATGAACGGCGTTCCTTTCTCCACTACTTTATGGATAACCTCCTCCAGGTTATGTTCCCGGATGTTTCGCATGGCGTCACCAAATGCACCGACACCGGGCAGGATCACATGATCCGCCGAAAGAATCGCATCCGAATCATCCGTCACGACCACTTCCTCTCCCAGAAAGGCAAGCGCCTTTTCCACACTTTTGATATTTCCTGCATCATAATCTATGATCGCTGTCATTGATTTCTCTCCAAAACACTATTTTGATAACTCAAACCAAAATTCCACGCCGTTGTCATGATTTGTCACGCCGCACTTCTGATTCATAGAATCCATGATTGCCTTTACGATCGAAAGCCCGATTCCACTGCCGCCATAAGCTCTGGTCCTTGCTTTATCGACTTTATAGAATTTCACCCAGATCTGCTCCAAATCTTCCTCCGGGATCGGCTTTCCGGTATTGAATACGCTGACACGTAAAAGCCCCTCTTCCGGTTCCGAATAGGTGATCCGGATCACTTTTTCTCCGTCACAATGGTTAATCGCGTTGCTCATATAATTGGTTACGACTTCTTCGAGCTTAAACTCATCGCCCCAGACATACGTCTCGTCCGGGATGTCCATATCCAGACGAATGCCGTTCTGATCCCTTAGAATTGCCGTTGCATTCGTCACACCGCGAACCAGTTCCGAAATGTTAAAACGCTCCATCACAATCTGCTCATTGCCAAACTCAAGCTGGTTTAGCGTCAGCAGTTTTTTAACCATTCGATTCATTTTCGCCGCTTCATCGATGATCACTTCGCAGTAGAAATCCCTGCTCTCCTGATCATCATTGATGCATTCCTGCAGACCTTCCGCGTAACCCTGGATCAGTGCAAGCGGTGTTTTTAATTCATGCGAAACATTGGAAAGGAATTCCTTTCGCATCTCATCGATCTCGGTCTTTTGCTCAATGTCCTTTTGCAGTTCTACATTGGCGGATTTCAGTTCAGAGATCGTCCCTTCAAGCGCTTCTGAAAGCCGGTTCATATGATCTCCAAGCTGATCGATCTCATCTCCCTGCGGATCCGCATTCTGGTATTTTGCTTCAAAATCCAGGTCCACCATCCGCTTGGAAATTTCCTGAAGTGTCTGAATCGGCCGCGTGATCCTGCGTGATAAAATGATCCCGACAAAAATGCTGACTGCGATCGCGATCAGACCAACGATCAGCAAAAAAACGCCGGCGATCTGTGCACTCTGCTGGATGCTTTCAAGCGGTGTCCGGATCAGGATCAGATTTCCGTCTTCTAAGGTTCCCCAGAGCACAAGATGCTCCTGGTTTAAACGCCGGTCAAATTTCAGCATCAGAGAATACTCATCCGTCTCCTCTAATGATTCATCTCTCTCATCATCCGGCCCGAACATGATCTCCGCAAAATCATCACGCAATGTATCGCGGTCATTCACATTTGTCTGAAGAACGGTTCCGTCGGATGCAAGTACCATGATCCGCATGTTTCCTTTTGCGGAAAGATTTTCGAACGTAACGCTATAGCTTTCATCATAAAGCGTACCATCTTCGCTGGCATCAGACATGATCTCATAGACATTCACAAGTTCCTGTTCCTGCCGGTAAGTATAAAACTTCTCCAGGACAAAAAAGTTTAAGATCAGACAAAAAACGATCGCGCCGGCT
>CADBRG010000031.1 GCA_902797015.1 uncultured Lachnospiraceae bacterium | reverse complement strand
GGTCTTTAACGATACCGTCTTTCCACCCGTGTTGGGTCCTGTTACGACCAAAACATGGAAATCCTCTCCCATATAGACATCGATCGGCACTGCCTTCTTTTGATCAAGCAGCGGATGGCGGCCTTTTCGGATCTTTAAGATTCCCTTGTCATTAAACTCCGGACGCATGGCATTCTGATCCAGCGCCAGCTTGCCCTTCGCAAATATAAAGTCCAGATCCTTCAGAATACGAAAATCTGCTTCTAAAGATGTGGCATATTCATTGGTCTGTTCGGAAAGTCCTGCCAGGATCTTATCTATCTCTTCTGCTTCCTTTCCAAAGGCCTCCCGCAGATCATTGTTGAGCTTAACAACTGCCATTGGCTCGACAAACAATGTCGAACCACTGGAGGACTGATCATGCACCATACCGGGCACATCACCCTTATGCTCAGCTTTGACCGGAAGACAGTATCTGCCGTGACGCATCGTGATGATCGGATCCTGCAGATAAGTTCTGCCGGCATTGCTGTTTACAATCTGCTGTAAGGACGCACGAATCCTGTCATGGATCCCGCGAATGGTCCTGCGGATCTGTCTGAGTGCGACAGACGCTTCATCGCTGATCTCATCCTCTGCAATAATGCAGCGTTTGATTTCTTCCGCCAAAGGTGTACACGGCTCGAGTCCGTCAAACAGACCCTGCAGGGAATCCGAAGGAAGATCGTCCCGTTCTTCGCGCCCATATGCCTTCGCACGTCTGGCTACTTCCAGAAGTCTTCCGACCTGCAACAGCTCCGCGGCATTTAAAACACCGCCCATCTCCAGGCGTTTTAACATCACGTTCGGATTCTTCATTCCTGCAAAAGAAACATTCCCTTTGCGAAGGATTCTTGCAAGAGCGTCAGAGGTCTCCTGCTGTGCACGCATGATCTTACCGAGATCACGCATCGGTTCAAGCTTTCTGCACAGCGCAATGCCATCTTCAGACGTCGCCCTTTCCGCAAGCATTTCTATAATTTTGTCATATTCTAATATGTGGTAAACTTTCTTATTCATCGATATCAATTCTAACATGTGCATAAAAATGGCACAAGAAAAACAGCAGTCCTTTTACAGAACTGCTGTCTCTTCGTAAATCGTTTTAAATCTTATACCAGCTCAAGTACGACTTCCATCGCGCCGTCACCCTTACGCGGTCCAACCTTGATGATACGGGTATAACCACCGTTACGGTTCTCATACTTCGGTGCGATCTCTGTGAACAGTTTGTCGACCAGATCAACCTCTTTGCGGTCTCTCTTCTTCTCAGCCGGCTCAACAACCGGATACAGAACCTTCAGCATCTCACGTCTTGCATGCAGACGGGACGGAAGATCTTTTTTGATGGTCTTGTCCACTTCTTCGTATACAGTACGCTTCTTGCCGTCAACAACCTCTTTGATTCTCTTGCCGTCAGCATCTTTCTTAGCGACTTTTGCTTTTACGGTAACTTCTTCAAAGTTGTCTTTTTCCTTGACAGCCATAGCGATCAGACGCTCAGCAACCTTACGTACTTCTTTCGCTCTTGCTTCAGTGGTGATGATACGACCATTGTGAAGCAGTGCAGTTGTCTGGTTGCGCAGAAGCGCTTTTCTCTGATCAGATGTTTTGCCTAATTTACGATATTTTGCCATGATTTCCTCCTCCTTGGGTACATCAGTCATCGCTCTTTGGTCAACTTACACGACTGATGCTCATGTGTGCGTTTGAATCCTGAAAGGATCCTTTGTACCATCGACAGATCAGATGCCTGTGGTCTTACTCCTTCTGCCGCATATCACAGATATCCCTCTCGGAATACTGCTTTAAGCGTCCTCTCCCTGGTTCAGGGAAAGACCCAGCTCATTCAGTTTTGCCAGAACTTCTTCTAATGACTTACGGCCCAGGTTACGAACCTTCATCATATCATCCTGTGTCTTATTGGTCAGCTCCTCTACCGTATTGATACCGGCACGCTTGAGGCAGTTGTAAGAACGTACGGAAAGCTCCAGCTCGTCAATGTTCATCTCCAGAACTTTTTCCTTCGATGTCTCATTGTTCTCGATCATGACCTCTGCTTCCTGTCCCTTTTCAGACAGATCGACAAACAGGCTCAGATGCTCGCTCAGAACCTTAGCAGCAAGGCTGACTGCATCATCCGGACGCAGTGTTCCGTTTGTATATACCTCTAAGGTCAGCTTGTCATAGTCGGTCACATTTCCGACACGCGTGTTCTCTACATGCAGATTCACACGCTCAACCGGTGTATAGATGGAATCAATTGCGATCACGCCAATCGGTGTGTCATCGGATTTGTTACGATCCGCACTGACATATCCTCTTCCTTTGGTGATCGTCAGTTCCATGAACAATCTGCAATCTGAACCACCATTCAGATGAGCGATCTCGATATCTTTGTTAACCACTTCGATATCGGAATCCGCCTGAATATCAGCACCGGTTACTGTGCCTTCTCCTTCAAACTCAATGAAAGCGACCTTTGCTTCATCGGTTGAACTGGTATTCTTCAGTGCGATCTCTTTGATGTTCAGAATGATCTCGGTTACATCCTCTTTTACACCCGGAATGGTAGAAAACTCATGCTGTACACCGTCAATCTTTACCTGACTGACAGCTGCGCCCGGCAGAGAGGAAAGCATGATCCTGCGTAATGAGTTGCCCAGTGTTGTTCCATAACCTCTTTCAAGGGGCTCAACGACAAACTTTCCATACTTATTATCTTCTGAGATCTCAGCAATCTCAATTTTCGGTTTTTCAAAATCGAACAACGCAAGCCCTCCTTATAAACTAATTATTTGGAATACAACTCGACGATCAGCATCTCATCAACAGGAACGTCAATCATGCTGCGCTTCGGAATCTCCTTAACAGTGCCGCTTAAGTTCTCCTGGTCAGACTCAAGCCATTCCGGTACGATACGGCTGCCTGTTACTTCAAGGATATCTTTGTAGCGCTGCATTGTCTTGCATTTTTCTTTGATCTCGATCACATCACCTGCTTTAACCTGGTAGGACGGAATCTGTACGCGCTTGCCGTTAACCAGTACATGTCTGTGGTCTACGATCTGTCTAGCCTCTTTACGGGTTCTTGCGAATCCAAGGCGGAATACTACGTTGTCCAGTCTGCACTCAAGCATTGCCATCAGGTTCTCACCTGTCATGCCTTTCATGCGGTCTGCCTTCTCATAATAGTTATGGAAAGGTTTTTCCAGAACGCCATAAATGAATTTAGCTTTCTGCTTCTCACGCAGCTGAAGACCGTAATCAGAAATCTTACGGCTGGAACGCTTCAGCGTACGATTGGATTTCTTATCGATGCCAAGATAAGCCGGCTCCAGGCCGAGTGATCTGCATCTTTTCAGAACAGGTACTCTATTTACTGCCATTTTGGCTACCTCCTAATAAATCAGAACTATACGCGACGACGTTTTGGCGGGCGGCATCCGTTATGCGGTACAGGTGTAACATCTGTGATGCTTAAAACCTGCAGACCGTTTGCACCCAGTGCACGGATTGCTGCTTCTCTTCCTGAACCCGGACCCTTTACAAATACGTCCACAGTCTTCAGACCATGGATCAGAGCCGCTTTTGTCGCAGTCTCTGCTGCCATCTGTGCAGCATATGGAGTAGATTTCCTTGAACCTCTGAATCCAAGACCACCGGCACTTGCCCATGACAGAGCATTGCCCTGTGCATCCGTTAATGTAACGATTGTATTGTTGAAGGAAGCCTGGATATGTGCCTGTCCATGTTCAACGTTTTTCTTTACGCGTCTTGTAGTTGATCTTCTCGCAACTTTTTTCGCCATAATAAACCTAACCTACTTTCTTAACTTTTATTTTTTCTTGTTTGCAACGGTTCTTCTCGGACCTTTTCTTGTCCGCGCATTCGTCTTGGTCTTCTGGCCGCGAACCGGCAGACCCTTTCTATGACGGATTCCGCGATAGCATCCGATTTCCTGCAGTCTCTTGATGTTCATCGCAACTTCACGACGCAGATCACCTTCTACGACCTGAGTCTGATCGATCACATCACTGAGACGCTTAACTTCTTCGGCCGTCAGATCTTTACAACGGGTATCCGGATCAACGCCAGCTTCAGCGATGATGCGCTTAGCGCTGGAAACACCGATTCCGTAGATATAAGTAAGACCGATCTCTACACGTTTGTCTCTTGGTAAATCGACACCTGCAATACGAGCCATGTGTGTTCATACCTCCATGATATTCTTTGTTCCGTTTTTTGTTCCATACAGCCGGCCCTCATACAGCTCCGGATCTCTCCGGCCTGAAATGTGTGCATGCACCAGCACTGTATCTTCGCTTCCCGCGTCCTCGGTATCAAAACGCAAAAAAGCCAGTGGAATCCACTGTTTTATGAATAACAGCAGTCTAGACTGCTGCAGCCGCCTTCATAATAAATAAGAAAAAAGATTTGATAGAATCATCCCTGACGCTGTTTATGCTTCGGGTTTTCGCAGATGATTCGGATACGACCTTTGCGCTTAATGACTTTACATTTCTCGCACATCGGCTTCACTGATGAACGTACTTTCACAGTATCTTCCTCCTTTCTCAAACATCCGGAAATACGCATAGTACTCCCTTGTTCTTTTAAAGCGTCGGTAAAGATTATAGCATGACGCCAAACAGAATACAAGTATTATTTTGCACGCCAGATAATACGTCCTTTTGAAAGATCATAAGGGGAGAGTTCCAGTGTGACTTTGTCTCCCGGCAGGATACGGATAAAGTTCATACGCAGCTTTCCGCTGATATGTGCCAGTACCTCATGGCCGTTCTCAAGTTCTACCTGAAACATTGCATTCGGGAGTTTTTCTTTTACAATTCCCTCTACTTCAATGACATCCGCTTTTGACATTCAACTAAACCTCCGCTTGTTTATACAATTTCAATGCCCTTTTTATGGTTAGATCCGTGCACTCACTGAGTGCTTCTTTTACGTTTTCCGGCAAATGGATGACGGGTTGTATATGCCGTCTGTTCTTTTTCTTCGGACTTTCTAACGTCCGTTTTTCTCCATCTGCAAGAAGAACTGCTTCGTCATCACTTGCGATGATGACATATGTTTTTCCTTTGTCATGGCCACAGAGGGAAACACAAAGCTTCCCTCTGAGGTCTGTGTCGTATGTTTTCATTATCCTACGATTCCGATAATATCAGCAAACACCTTATCCATTGCCTGCATACCGTCTACTTCTGAAAGGATTCCCTGTTCCTTATAGTAGTCGATCAGCGGCTGTGTCTGCTCATGATATACATTCAGACGGTTCTGAACTGTTTCCGGTTTGTCGTCATCGCGAAGGATGATCTCAGAACCGCAACGGTCGCAGATACCTTCTTTTTTCGGCGGGATGTTAACGATATGGTATGTTGCGCCGCAGTTTAAGCAGGCACGTCTTCCACCCATTCTCTCTACGATCTGTCCATCGTTTACTTCGATGTCGATCGCATAATCCATCTTCTGTCCGATCACGTCAAGCGCATCTGTAAGAGCTTCTGCCTGCGGGATCGTTCTCGGGAAACCATCCAGGATGAAACCGTTCGCACAGTCTTCTTTCTGGATTCTGTCTACTACCAGGTCACAAACAAGCTCATCCGGAACCAGCTCACCGGCGTCCATATAGCCTTTTGCTTTCTTTCCAAGCTCTGTGCCTTCCTTGATATTCGCACGGAAGATATCTCCGGTTGAGATATGCGGAATGCCGAACTTATCTGCGATCTGTTTTGCCTGTGTACCTTTTCCTGCGCCGGGTGCGCCAAGCATGATGATTTTCATATGGTTACCTCCCGTTAATGCATTTGCATACTGCATGAAACACCTTTAGGGAAGCACGGGATACGCACTTCCCTATTGTTGTTAGGTTATGAATTCAGGAATCCTGAATAATTCCGAACCAGCATCTGTGAATCAATCTGCTTTAATGTCACGATGACAACGCCGACGATAATGATCAGCGACGTACCGCCAAATGAGATCGTAGCATTGAAGAATCCCTCAAAGAAGATCGGGATGATCGCAACGATCGACAGTCCGCATGCTCCGATAAAGATAATGTATCCGAGCATTGTCTGCAGATAATCGCTGGTTGGCTTACCCGGGCGGATACCCGGA
The DNA here is from genome assembly GCA_902797015.1 of uncultured Lachnospiraceae bacterium. Lineage (GTDB taxonomy): Bacteria > Bacillota > Clostridia > Lachnospirales > Lachnospiraceae > SY8519. The sequence goes on along the minus strand of CADBRG010000031.1, from coordinate 1,379 downwards.
ATAAAACCACCGGATTTCTTCATGTTGTTTGCAACTTCCAACGGATTAAATGTGATCGTTGTATAGAAGTACGCAAACGCGATGATCAGTAAAACATATACTGCCAGGCCGATCGTATATACCGGTCTCGCTCTGTCACACCAGTTTGACTGGCTTAACATATTCAGAATAAAACCGCCGACACCGCCGGGGTTTTTCCCGAGCAGCTGTGTGATGACTACCGGGAACATCATGATCGACTGAGCGAAGATGATCGGGATAACACCTGCCGTGTTAACACGAAGCGGAATGTGTGAGGAATTTCCTCCAACCTGTGTTCTGCCTCCGAAAACTTTTCTGGAGTACTGAACCGGAATACGGCGCTCCGCGCCCTGCAGCATAACAACCAGAATGATAACTGCAAGGATGATCGCAACAATGATCGCACCTGCAAGGATCATGTTCTGAATGTTTTTGCCGATGACGAACTGCTGCCATAATGCACGCAGGTCATACGGGATACGGGAAATGATGTTGATCGTCAAAACGATGGAAATACCGTTTCCAACACCTTTCTCCGTGATCCGCTCACCGATCCACATCAATGTTGTAGAACCGGCTGTCAGTGCTGCAACTGCCATGATAATGTGCAGCGCATCATACTGAACAAGGTAGCCCTGTCTGCCGAATCCGACTGCCATTGCAATAGATTCGCCAAGAGAAAGCGCAACGGTCAGATAACGGGTGATTGCCGTCATCTTCTTCCGTCCTTCTTCGCCTTCTTTATGCCATTCCTCAAATTTCGGAATCGCGATTGTCAGAAGCTGCATAATGATCGATGATGTGATGTATGGTGTGATGTTCAATGCGAAGATTGACATATTCTCGAAAGATCCACCTGTGATCGCATCAAAGAATCCCAGATTGCCGCTGCCGCCAAGATTTGCTTCCATCCACTGTTTGAAAAACTCGCCATTAACCCCTGGCATCGGAATCTGACTTCCGATCCGGATCACTACCAGCATCAGAAATGTAAAGATCAGACGCTGGCGAATCTCCGGTGTTTTAAAAGCATTTTTGATTTTGGTCAGCATTAAATTACCTCTGCACTTCCCCCAGCTGCTTCGATTTTTTCCTTAGCGGATGCTGAAAATGCGTTTGCCTGTACAGTGAGCTTTTTGGTCAGCTCGCCGTTGCCCAGAATTTTAACCCCATCTCTCGGATTGCGTACGATTCTGGTCTCAACAAGCATGTCCACTGTAACAACCGTGCCGTCTTCGAACCGCTCAAGAGCAGCTACATTTACCGGGATGATCTCTTTTGCGTTGATATTTGTAAAGCCTCGTTTCGGAATCCGGCGATATAAAGGCATCTGTCCACCTTCAAATCCCGGTCTCGGT
>CADBRG010000030.1 GCA_902797015.1 uncultured Lachnospiraceae bacterium | reverse complement strand
TGAAAGGGAGGGAATCAGATGAATATCGTTGTTTGCCTGTCAAGAGATCTGACAGTGTTTTCCAACATGACATATCTTGCAGATGGCGGCGGTTTTACACATGCGTCACTGGGCCTTTCGGAAGATGCGGAGTATTATTACAGTTTCAACTTCAAAGGACTGAAAAAAGAATACCGCACCTCTCTTAAGAAAAAACCACGCGAAATGCAGCGGTTTATCATTGCGGTTGACGAGGCTGCGGCAGAGCGTCTTAAGCAGATCATTTCTGAGATGGAAACGCAAAAAGAGAAATATCAGTATGCCAAATTGGGCGTGTCCCTGCGCCTGTTAAGCCTGCCGAATGAGAATCCGAAAGAGGATGCGTATTACTGTTCCCAGTTCGTAGCGGCGGTGCTAAGAGAATCCGGCTGTGTTGCGATCAATAAGAATCCGGCCGATTGCACGCCCAATGATCTTTTACTGGAGCTGCAAAACAGCGGACAGATCATAAAAGTGGAAGAGGAATCTGATCTGCCGGATCCGGGAGAGGTCACGATCGGTAAGGCATCCGACCAGATTGAAAAGGTATATGATAAGCTGCCTGATCTTGTTGCAAAGAGCCTGAATCCACTTTATGAGAAAGTCATGGATAAGCTTGATGTGGCAGAAGATGCGGTCGGGGAAAGCCCGGAGAAGCTTGCAAAGCTGACGAGTGGGCTTTTGAAAAACGGAACCGGCAAGCTGATGGAAGCAAAAGAAGTGATGAATGCCATCCTTCCGCGAAAACGTGAGAAGAAGCAGGTGACAGAGCATATCGTGATCCATCCCGCATCCCATGAGGAATCAGTGCAGGCAGCAAAGCTCGAAGCGATCTGTTTCCCGCCGGGCGTGGCGGATACAGAGGAGGATGTGATCAGGCGTTACGAGACGGCACCGGAGCTTTTTTATGTCGCAGTTGACGAGGACAACGGGACAGTCGTTGGTATGTTAAACGGTATTGCAACAGATGAGACCGCTTTCCGTGATGCCTTCTTTACGGATGCTTCCCTTCATTCAGAAAACGGTGCAAATGCGATGCTGCTCGGACTTGAAGTGTTGCCGGAGTATCGACATCGCGGTATCGCTGCCGAGCTGATGCGCACCTTATTGATCAACGAGCGGGTCAGGGGACGTAAACATGCGGTTCTGACCTGTCTGGATGACAAAGTAGAAATGTATGAAAAGCTTGGCTTTGAAGATCTGGGTATCTCAGCATCCTCCTGGGGCGGTGAGGAATGGCATGAAATGATCTGTATCTTAAATGCATGAGACCCGATTTTTCTTTACTTTTATTAGAGCTACCATTATAGTATTGAATTGGCGAGTTTTCAGCTGATTTGCCAAATATAGACTAGAAAAGAGAGATTGTTTTATGGAAAGAGAATCGCTGGGATCCCGGATGGGCTTTATCCTGCTGAGTGCGGGATGCGCGATCGGTATTGGTAACGTCTGGAAGTTCCCGTATATGGCGGGTTCGAGTGGCGGCGGCGCGTTTGTATTGTTTTATCTGTTCTTCCTTGTTGTGATGGGTGTACCGATCATGACGATGGAGTTTGCAACCGGTCGTGCTTCCCGAAAAAGTCCGGCCAAGCTGTTTACACAGCTGGAAAAACCGGGACAAAAATGGCATCTGCATGGTCTGATCTGTATGGTCGGCAATTACATCCTGATGATGTTTTATACGACAGTCGCAGGCTGGATGCTGTATTACATGTATGCGGCTGCATCCGGCAAATATGAAGGGATGGATACCGAGGCAGTCGGCGGATTGTTTGGTGATCTGGTCGCAAACCCGGTTCCGATGGTCCTTTGTATGGTGATCATCTGTGTTCTCGGCTTTCTGGTGATCTCGGTCGGCCTGGAAAACGGCGTAGAGCGGATCACAAAGATCATGATGCTTTTACTGCTGATCCTGATCGTGATCCTTGCGATCCACAGTATCACGTTGGAAGGCGGTATGCCGGGACTTAAATTCTATCTGAAACCGGATATGGCAGAGATAAAAGAAGTTGGCCTGTGGAATGTGATCATCGGTGCGATGACGCAGTCATTCTTTACTTTAAGCCTTGGTATCGGATCGATGGCGATCTTCGGAAGCTATATCGGGAAAGACAGAGCACTGATGGGAGAGTCTGTGAACGTAGCGATCCTTGATACATTTGTTGCGATCTGTTCAGGTCTGATCATTTTCCCGGCTTGTGCGGCATACGGCGTAGATGTCGACAGCGGCCCGAGCCTTCTGTTCATTACACTGCCGAATGTATTCAATCACCTGGCCGGCGGCCGGATCTGGGGAAGCCTGTTTTTCCTGTTCATGAACTTTGCGGCGTTCTCAACCGTTATTGCGGTATTCGAAAACATCATTTCCTGCTGCATGGACCAGTTTGGCTGGAGCAGAAAGAAAGCCTGCCTGATCAATGTTTTCCTGATGATCGGATTATCCCTGCCGTGTGCACTGGGCTTTAACCTGTTGTCAGGATTTGCACCGTTTGGCGAGGGCAGTGTTGTCCTGGATCTGGAAGACTTTATCGTCAGCAACCTGTTGCTTCCGATCGGTTCCCTGATTTTCCTGACCTTTTGTACCTGGAAATGGGGCTGGGGCTGGAAAAACTTCATGGAAGAGGCAAACACCGGAAAGGGCTTAAAGGTCAAAAACTGGATGCGCGGATATCTGACCTATGTTTTGCCGGTGATCGTTGCGATCATTTTCATCATGGGACTTGTCAACAAATTCCGCGGATAATTTCATTTTCATAACGAATGGATGGCTGTACATTTCTTGTACAGCCATTTTTGTTGTGATAAATTATAAGGGTAGATTTTTATGAACTGGAAGGACAACAGATGGTTTTACTGATCATATTGATTGTGATTATCGTCATTGCTGCCGGATGGCTTGCCATCGGATACTTTGGCTTTGGCAAAGCGATGAAGCGCGGCTATGAAGTGGATATGTATGACAGGGCTTCTCTGGCGGGAACGCCATGGGATCTTTACTTTGATGAGATTCATGAGGGCTTAAGCTGGATCGCAGGACATGAGCAGGAGGAAGTTTGGATCCGTTCGGAGGACGGACTTAATCTTTGTGGCAGACTGATTGTCAATCCGGATGCAAACGGAACGGTTTTGATGTTTCACGGATATCACACGCATCCTGAAATAGATTTCAGTGCGGCAGCGCATATTTATTATGGTACAGGACACAATATCCTGCTGATCGACCAGCGTGCTGCAGGGAAAAGTGAAGGGAAGTATATCGGCTTCGGTGTCCTGGAACGGAAAGACTGTAAACGCTGGGTGGAATATGTGACCAAACGTTTTGGTGCCGATCACAGGATCCTTTTAGGCGGCCTGTCGATGGGAGCGAGTACGGTATTGATGGCATGTGCGGAAGATTTGCCGCAGAATGTCTGCGGGATCGTGGCGGACAGTGCTTTTTCGTCCCCGAAGGACATTGTGTTAAACCAGATCCGGCAGAGTTATCATATTAAGGGCAATACCATAGCTGCTGCGATCGGCTTCTGGTGCCGGCTGCTTGCAGGATACCGACTCGATGAAATGAGCACCTGGGATGCGATCAAAGACAGTGATATCCCGGTATTGTTTGCACATGGGACGGCGGACAGCAGAGTCCCGGTAGAAATGACGATGAAGGCAGCAGATCTGTGTCCTGCGGCAAAGCTGATGATGATCACGGAGGGCGCAGAGCACGGAACCGGATTCCTGGTGGACAGAGAGCGCTATGAACGGGCGCTCAGACGGTTTTTACCGAATGCGCACAGAGGAGATCCCGGGCAGTTTGTGGATTTTGAATAAAAGGGTAATGGCATGGAGATTTTTGATATCGTAACGGAAGACGGGCAGCCGACCGGAGAAACGGTGGCTCGCGAAATTGCACACAGAGACGGGATCCTGCATCGTACAGCGCATGTCTGGATCATTCGGGAAACGGATGGAAAGCTGCAGATCCTGCTGCAGAAGCGAAGCATGGATAAGGATTCCTTCCCGGGGCTCTATGATACGTCATCAGCGGGACACATTCCTGCGGGTGATGAACCGGTGCCGTCTGCATTAAGAGAACTTGAAGAAGAACTTGGCATCTCAGCCAACGAAACGCAGCTGGAATTTGCCGGAAGATTTCGGATTCAATACGAAAAGGAGTTTCACGGCAGTCTGTTCCGGGATAATGAAGTTTCGTGGGTGTATGTCTACAGAGAACCGGTTGAGATCAGTCAGCTGAAACTGCAGGCTTCTGAAGTCGACGAGGTGCGCTGGTTTGATTTGGATGAGGTTTGTGAGGAAATCAAGCACAGCAGAGAACGATTCTGCGTTCCGTCCGGCAGTCTTGTTGTTTTAAAGGAATGGAATCATAAAAAGCAGCGTCTGTGGCTGATCAGACAGCTGCTCGATGAAGAACCACAGTATCAGAATTATCAGATCCCGGAGGACGAGCAGGGACAGAAGGATCTGCTGCGTGCCCTGATGAATGTGCGGCTGCCAAAGCCGATCGATGAAGCGTTTCTTAAGATACAGGATGCATATTTATCAGAAGAGAACAGCAGAGCAGGTGTTGTTGACCCGGTTGACCTGACGCCATGTCAAAGCGATTCCCGCATGTTTCTCTGGCAGGGCGATATTACTACATTAAAAGTGGACGCGATCGTGAATGCGGCAAACAGCGGGATGACAGGCTGCTACCAGCCGTTACACGCATGCATCGACAACGTGATCGGGTCGAAAGCAGGAATCCGTCTGCGGTTAAAATGCAACGAGATCATGGAAAAACAGGGCCATGAGGAGCCGACCGGACAGGCAAAGATCACACCGGGCTATAATCTGCCCTGCAAATACATCCTGCATACAGTCGGTCCGATCGTGCGTGGCAGCCTGACAAAAGAACATGAGGAGTTGCTGGCTTCATGCTATCGGTCATGCCTGGATCTGGCAGAAGAGAACGGTTTAAAAAGTATTGCATTTTGCTGTATCTCCACCGGTGTTTTTATGTTTCCGAATGAAAGGGCAGCAGAGATCGCCGTCGAAACCGTGAAAAACTGGCTTGCCGATACCGGCAGCAAGATGAAGGTCATTTTTAATGTGTTTAAAGACATTGACAGACTCTTTTACGAGCAGCTTTTATGAGGGAAAGACGGATTTTAGCAAACTGTCAATGACGGTTCCTACAGAGATCATTCCATACTGTCCGGTGATGATATCGGTGAGGTTCTGGCAAAACTATAGTGATTCATATTGGTCTTTGCTGATGTCTCCGTTTGCGAACATCTGGTTGAGCCAGAGCTTTAAGGTTTCAATCGTGACAGAGATTTCATCGAGCTGTTTTTTGATGGCAACAAAATCGGACAGCTCATGCGGGTCGATCTTATCATCGGCAGCGATGCGGATAAGTTTATCTCTATCCTCGTTCAGCTTATTGATTGAACTCAACAGCGTCAGAACAATTTGAGAGAGGTTTGCGAACTTCAGCTCCGGGACAGACTCTTTTCCGATCTCACAATCATTCGCACAATAATAATTGCAGAGCGAGGGCTTTTTGTAAGCCCTTGCCATTGCAACGACGTCCTGCGGATTGATCTGCATCTGATCATATTCGATCTTTTCGATTCTGCTTTCGGATATATAAGTCGCTTCACTTGCCTGTGCGCGTGTCATTCCGGCCTCTTCACGGGCCTGGAAATAAATATTCTTGTTTTCTTTGGTCGATCTTCTCGGCATAACAGTTACCCCGTCTTCTGAAATATGTACCAGGTACCCCTGAATGATATCTGGAAATCCTGTCTCATATTATATAGAAAAATGTGCCGATTGAAAAGTTTTGTGGCATAATATGTACGAGTTGCTTATATGTGTCTGCAAGACGTTTGGACTAGAGGGATTGTTATGGAAAGCCTGATTCTGGGCATTAAGGTGATTTTGCCGATCATCGTGTTTATGGGACTGGGATATTTGTTCCGCCAGATACACGTGGCAGGTGAAAAAACATTTCGTGAAATGAATAAGATCTGCTTCAGGTGTTTTCTGCCTGTAATGATCTTTTATAATATCTATCGTTCGGATCTGCATGAGGATTTTGAACTGTCTGTACTGATCTTTGCGGTGATCAGTGTCCTTTGCGTCTTCTTTGCTGCGATCCTGTTTGCGAACAACGTTTTCAAAAACAGCAAAAACCGATCTGTTGTGATCCAGGGAATTTACCGGAGCAATTATGTCCTGTTCGGAATGGAAGTCACCCGTACGATCTGCGGGGAAGAAAATATGGGCATGGCAAGCATCCTGGCAGCGGTGATCGTTCCGATCTTTAATGTGCTGGCCGTTGTGCTTTTTGAAGCATACGGAAGCGAAACCAAAAATAAACTGCATGTGCTCAAAGGCATCGTGACAAATCCGCTTATCATCGCATCGGTTCTTGGTATTGTTGTGAAACTGGTCGATGTTTCCCTGCCGCCGATAGGAGAAAGCATTGTCGGAAGCATCAGCAGAGTCGCAACGCCGATCGCATTGATCTGTCTGGGTGGAACATTTGCTTTCCGAAAGATTGCAGAATACAAAAAAGAGCTTGTGGTCAGCTGTCTTGGCAGACTTGTGGTCGTGCCGCTGATTTTCCTGTCTATCGCTGTTTTGTTAGGCATCAGAGGACCGAATCTTGTCGCGTTGATGGTGATGCTCGCATCGCCGGCGGCCATTTCATCCTATACGATGGCCTGTGAAATGAAGGGGAACGGTGAGCTTGCGGGAATGATCGTTGTCTTTACTTCTGTTTTCTCGATCATTTCAATTTTTCTGTGGGTTTTCACACTTCACATGATGAAATTATTTTAAGAGGTGCTATAATAAAAATCAGATAAACAGTGAATAACAAAGCAACTGGATCATATGTTTATTCTGACAGGGAGATGAGCAACGATGTATTTAAAAATTAATCTAAGAGATGAGGATTTTATCGAGTTTAACAGCTTCTATATTATGAAATCGGCTAAGGGAAAGCGCTCCATCTTGTTCGGACGCGTCTCCATCCTGATCGTGGCCATTCTTGCAACGGTTATCTTTTTCGCGGCAAATGCGAATTCGAAGTTTATCATTGCAGAAGCGGTCGTTTTACTTGCAATCGGCGTGATCTGGTTTCTGTTTTATCCGAGAATGATCAAGAATAACATTGCAAAAAGAGTCCGGAAGGTTAGAAGGGACGGCGGGCTTCCTTATGAGTCTGAGGTGGAGTTAAACTTCCTGGATAATGTGATCATTGAAAAGACGGCGACGACATCCCGCGAAACACCTTATTCTGATTTCAAAGAGATTACGCAGACAGATCAATATATTTATCTGGCAAAGCATACGCAGGAGTCGATGATCATTCCGCTTCGATGTGTCGAAGACAAAAATGCATTCCTGGCATTTCTCAGAGAAAAAATCAAATAGTGGATGTGGTTCATAATTAAAAAGATGGATTACTGAACATGTTTTTCGAATAACTATCTTAGTTTGACATATGTTACAACTAAGGTAGTTATTTTTTGTTTCTGAGTATACAGGAGGGGGATGTACATGGAACAGAAGAAAATGGAAATCAATGTAAAACACGAAGTGATCGCACAGGGTGCGAACAGCAGCAGCACACCGGACCAGCTCGCATTTATCCGGGTGGTAAAGAATAATTTAAAGAAGAGTGACATTACATTTGAACCTGCACTGGGCACGCCGCCGACTGCACAGAAGGCAAACCGCCTGATGCAGGCTATGCGCCAGATCGTTATCAACAATATGGCAATGCCGGCAAATACTACATGGGTGATCAACGGTCAGCAGCTGATGGATCAGATCATTGCAACACCGGAAGATTCCGATGAGCTGCATCTGGTGCTGGATTATACAGAAGAGATCGACAGTACAAAAGAGACAATGCACATCGATGTTCCGGCTCCGGGATTCCAGGAGTTTGAGGAAGCTTCCTCTACACCGGATCAGCTGGCATTTATCCGCCTGGTTAAGCTGACACTTGCGAAACGAGGCGTTGTATTTGATCCGACGCTTGGCAATCCGCCGTCTGTGATCAAGGCAAACCGTCTGATGGCGACTTTAAAAGAGATCGTAATCAACAGCATGGACAAGCCGGAAAATATCAGCTGGGTTGTAAACGGTCAGCAGGTCATGGATCAGATCATTAATACACCGGAAAACGCAGAAGGCATCCATCTGACGATTGATTACTATGTGACAGAGCATGAAGGCCCGGTAAATCCGCCAATAGTCGATAATGCTGCAATGAGCCACGCTGCAAAGATCGCAGAATCTGCAATCGAGAGCCAAAAATAATATTAATCCATATTATCGCTGATTGACAAATTCCCGGATTCAGTCTATATTAATATAGATTTACTTGAGGGAGTAGTTCGCGTAAAGCTTGTCTTTGCGTGGTTTGTCAACAGTCCCGGTCAGGAAATTCTGACCTGGCAAATCTTAATGAATGAGACTCATGTATGTTTACTTATGGTAGACATACATGAGCTTTTTTTATGACATGGGGGGTTTATGCAGATTTTTTCAACATTGCCGTTTCAGATTGTTTTACTCATTATCGGAGTTGTTCTTTTGATTAAAGGAGCTGACTGGTTTG
>CADBRG010000029.1 GCA_902797015.1 uncultured Lachnospiraceae bacterium | reverse complement strand
GAGGCTGCAAGAGCATATATCAGTGAACAGTTTGGCGAGGAATTTCTGCCGAAGACAGAACGAAAAGGAAATAACGGCAACCGGATCCAGGATGCGCATGAAGCGATCCGCCCGACTGATATCAGTCTGACACCGGTACAGGTAAAGGAATCGCTTTCCAGAGACCAGTTCCGTCTGTATCAGCTGATCTGGAACCGTTTTGCAGCAAGCCGTATGGCACCCGCCGTTTATGAAACCGTTGCAATTGAAATTTCAGCAGGAAAGTATCTGTTCCATGTGAACGAATCCAGAATTCAGTTCAGAGGATTCCTTTCCGTTTATGCATTGGATGAGGAAAAGCTGGTCCAGACGATCCCGGCTTCTCTGACAGAAGATTCCAAGCTTACGGTAAGCGAATTGAAAGAGGAACAGCATTTCACACAGCCGCCGGCACATTTTACGGAGGCAAGCCTTGTCAAGGCCATGGAGGATCTTGGCATCGGAAGACCGAGTACCTATGCGCCGACGATCACGACACTGCTGGCAAGACATTACATTGTAAAAGAGAAAAAGAACCTGTTTGTATCTGAGCTTGGCGAAGTGGTGAATGAGATGACCGTGGAAGCATTCCCGGAGATCGTAGACCAGCACTTTACAGCCAACATGGAATCCCTTCTGGATGGTGTCGAAGAAGGAACCGTCCAGTGGAAGACGATCATCAGAAACTTCTATCCGGACCTGGAAAAAGAGGTCCTGGCCGCAGAAAAAGAACTCGAGCATGTCGAGGTGCGTGATGAAGTCAGTGATGTCATCTGTGATAAATGCGGACGAAATATGGTCATCAAATACGGACCACACGGAAAATTCCTGGCTTGCCCGGGATTCCCGGAGTGCCGGAACACGATGCCGTTCTTAGAAAAGATCGGTATTCCCTGTCCGAAATGCGGCAAGGAAGTCGTGATCAGACGGACGAAAAAGGGACGCAGATTCTATGGATGCGAAGATTATCCGAACTGCGATTTTACTTCCTGGAAGAAACCGGAAGCGGAGGCAAAAAATGAGTAGTGTACAATTGCTGGATAAGACCAGAAAGATTGGAAATCTTCTGCATAATAACAATGCGACAAAGGTCGTGTTTAATGATATCTGCGATGTCATGACAGAAGTCCTGCTTTCAAATGTTCTTGTGATCAGTAAAAAGGGAAAAGTGCTTGGCGCAAGCGCACACCAGTCAACACCGGAATTGACGGAGCTGGTATCGGGAAATGTCGGCGAGCATATTGATGATACGCTGAACGCGCGACTGCTTGGAATTCTTTCGACAAAAGAAAACGCACGTCTTAAGACGCTTGGATTTGAAAACGGAGACGTGGATTCCTATGCAGCTACGATCATCCCGATCTATATCGCCGGAGAACGGCTCGGAACCTTATTCGTATACAGAACCGGCAATGAGTATGATATTGATGATATCATCCTCTGTGAATACGCAGTGACAGTCGTAGGACTTGAAATGCTGCGTTCCGTGAATGAGGAATATGAGGAAGAGACCAGAAAAACAGAGGTCGTCAGATCCGCGATCCATACACTGTCCATGTCGGAAATGGATGCGGCCCGTCATATTTTCTCTGAACTTGACGGCAAAGAAGGACTTCTCGTTGCAAGCAGGATCGCAGACCGGTACGGGATCACACGTTCCGTGATCGTAAATGCACTGCGCAAATTTGAAAGTGCAGGCGTGATCGAGTCCCGTTCATCCGGTATGAAGGGCACTTTTATCCGGATCAAAAACGATGCGGTGTTCGATGCGCTTAAGGAAGTCGGCGCCGGGAAAAAAGAACGCGTATAATATCAGAAAAATCTTGCATTCCACCAGAGTGGTATGCTATAATCTTTCGGTCTGAAAATATACACATATGCTGATCTTTGTTATGGTGCCCTCGGGTAATGCAGAGAATAGAGGCATATGGAAGAACAACCATGGAGGTAGAAAAATGAGTGTTGTATCAATGAAACAGTTACTGGAAGCAGGTGTTCATTTTGGACATCAGACAAGAAGATGGAACCCGAAAATGGATCCGTATATCTTCACAAGCCGTAATGGTATCCACATTATCGATCTGCAGAAAACAGTCGGCATGATCGACGATGCTTACAATGCAGTTGTTGACATTGTAGCAAACGGCGGTACCGTTCTTTTCGTAGGAACCAAAAAGCAGGCACAGGATACTGTACGTATGGAAGCTGAGCGTTGCGGTATGTACTATGTAAACGAAAGATGGCTCGGCGGTATGCTGACCAACTTCCGCACCATGCGCAGCCGTGTAGAGCGCCTGAAAGCGATCGAAAAGATGTCTGAAGACGGAACATTTGACGTACTTCCGAAGAAAGAAGTTATCCAGCTGAAAAAAGAGTGGGATAAGCTTGAGCGCAACCTTGGTGGTATCAAGGATATGGAGCGCATCCCGGATGTTATCTTTGTAGTAGATCCGAAGAAAGAGCGTATCTGTGTTCATGAGGCAGAGACCCTTGGCATTCCGCTGATCGGTATCGCTGATACCAACAGTGATCCGGAAGAGCTTGATTACATCATCCCGGGTAACGATGACGCGATCCGTGCCGTAAAACTGATCACCTCTACAATGGCAGATGCTGTTATCGAGGCACTGCAGGGCGATGCACAGGAAGTGATCGTTGAGGATGAGATGCTTGCAGAAGAGGCAGCAGCTGAAGAAGAGTAAGAACTGAATACAGATAAAGCACAATACAGGTTGCGATAAGGAGGAATCATTATGAACATTACCGCTGCAATGGTAAAAGAATTACGTGAGATCACAGGTTCCGGCATGATGGACTGCAAGAAGGCACTTGCCGAGACCGATGGAGATATGGAAGCTGCAGTAGAATTCCTGCGCAAGAACGGTCAGATGAAGGCTGAGAAGAAAGCCAGCCGTATCGCTGCAGAAGGTCTGGTATGTGTTGCTGCAGAAGGCGACACAAAGGCTGCAATCGTTGAAGTTAACTCTGAGACAGACTTTGTTGCTAAGAATGCAACATTCCAGGAGTATGTACAGGCAGTAGCAGAGCAGGCTGTAAAGTCGGACGCAGCTGATCTGGATGCATTCCTTGCTGAGAAGTGGATCCGGGATGAGAGCAAGACTGTCAGCGAAGCATTGGTTGAGAAGATCGCTGTTATCGGCGAGAAGCTTTCCATCAGACGTTTCCAGAAGGAAGAGCAGGCTGATGGCTGCATCGTTTCTTACATCCATGGCGGCGGCCGCATCGGTGTTCTGGTTAAGGCACAGACAGCAGTTGTTAATGATACTGTAAAAGAGGCTCTGAAGAACATTGCAATGCAGGTTGCAGCAATGTATCCGAAATATGTTTCTCAGGCTGATGTCAGTGAAGAGTACAAAGAGCATGAGAAAGCGATCCTGTTAGAGCAGGCGAAGACAGAGAATCCGGACAAACCGGACAACATCATCGAGAAGATGATCATCGGCCGTCTGAACAAAGAGCTGAAGGAAGTATGCCTGTTAGAGCAGACATATGTAAAGGCTGAAGATGGCAAGCAGTCTGTCGGAAAGTACCTGGAGCAGGTATCAAAGGAAGCTGGCACAGCTATTACCCTGACCGGATTTATTCGTTATGAGACCGGCGAAGGTATGGAGAAAAAAGAAGAGAACTTTGCTGAAGAAGTAGCAAAGCAGATGGCATAAGCCGTTTCATCAGAATGATAAAAGTGTCAGACTCACCAAAATGTGTCTCTGACACTTTTTCGTTTCAGTCCAAAATACAGCTGGATTGAAAAATAAGATTACACAACACAGGGGGATTTAAAAATGGAGAGAAATGTAATCGTAGGACAGTCCGGCGGCCCGACCGCTGCAATTAACTCAAGTCTTGCAGGTGTTTACCGTACTGCAAAAGACAGAGGAGCAAAGAAGGTTTACGGTATGCTGCACGGCATTCAGGGCCTGCTTGAAGAAAACTATATTGATCTTTCAGATCACATCAAGACAAAGCTGGATGAAGAGCTTCTGAAGCGTACACCGGCTGCATTCCTGGGTTCCTGCCGCTATAAACTGCCGGCGATTCATGAGAATACAGAAGTGTATGAAAAGATTTTCAGCATCCTGGATAAGCTTGATATCGAAGCATTTATCTACATCGGTGGAAATGATTCCATGGATACGATCAAGAAGCTTTCTGACTATGCGATCATTACCGGTCATCCGTGCCGTTTCATCGGTACACCGAAGACAATCGACAATGACCTGCCGTTAACAGACCATACACCGGGATTCGGAAGTGCTGCAAAATACATCGGCACATCCATGAAAGAGATCATTCGTGACGGATTCTGCCTGGATTATGGCCATGGCCTTGTAACGATCGTTGAAGTTATGGGTAGAAATGCAGGATGGCTGACCGGTGCGACAGCACTGTCTAAGGGTGAGGATTGTGAAGGCCCGGATCTGATCTATCTTCCGGAAGTTGCTTTTGACCTTAAGAAGTTCATGAAGAAAGTGAAAAAGCTTCTGGAGATCAAGACCTCTATCATGATCGTTGTTTCTGAAGGTATCAAAACACCGGACGGCACATATGTATGCGAGCTCGCAAAACCGATCGATTTTGTGGACGGATTCGGTCACAAGCAGCTGACAGGTACGGCTTCTTATCTGGCAACTTATGTAGCCAATGAACTGGGCTGCAAGACACGTGCGATCGAGCTTTCTACATTACAGCGTTCTGCATCCCATCTGGCATCCCGTGTGGATATCCTGGAGGCAACACAGGCAGGTGGTGCTGCAGTAATGGCAGCTGATGAAGGTGATTCCGGTAAGATGGTCGTACTGGAGCGTATCTCTGATGATCCGTATCAGTGCGGTACATCAATCCGTGACGTACATAAGATCGCAAACGGTGAGAAGCTGGTTCCACGTGAGTGGATCAATAAAGAAGGCGACTATGTGACAGATGAGTTTATCGCACATGTTCGTCCGCTGATTCAGGGCGATGTTTCCCCGATCATGGTAGACGGTATTCCGCGTCACCTGCTGACACCGAAAGAGCTGAGTCACCGCAGCTAATTGACAGGCGGATGAATATTACGATTTTTTGTGTCGGCAAGGTAAAAGAGCGGTTTTACAGAGATGCCATTGCTGAGTTTGAAAAAAGGCTCAGCCGGTATTGCTCGCTCAAGATCGTCGAGGTTGCCGATGAGAAAACACCGCAGGATGCATCGGATGCAATTGAAGAAAAAATTCTGGAAAAGGAAGGGAAGCGTTTGCTCTCTTCCTTTCCGGAACATATTCATCTGATCGCACTTGATCTGCGCGGCAAGTCATATACCTCGGAGCAGTTTGCCTCTCATATGAGCAGGCTGTTCGTACAGGGATATTCTTCGATCGGATTTGTGATCGGCGGATCGTTAGGGCTTTCGCGCGAGGTGCTGGCGCGTGTGGATGAAAAGATTTCGTTTTCCGAGATGACGTTTCCGCATCAGCTGATGCGGGTGATCCTTTTGGAACAGGTATACCGTTCTTTCCGGATCAATCACGGAGAACCGTATCATAAGTGATATCACGAGTTGTTTTGTTTTTATAATCGGAGATTCTATGGGAAAAGTTCAGATCAGTATGAATATTCCGGCAAATCATATGTCCAATATTTTTGGCAGTTATGATGCGTTTCGCAAAAAAATAGAGGATGTTTTATCCGTATCCGTTTTGCAGCGAAACGGTGAGACAAAAATTGAGGGCGAAGAGAAAGACTGTGTGGCTGCAAAGCAGGTGCTGACGGAGCTTCTGGCACTGTCTGAAAAAGGAACGGATATTACTGAACAGCAGGTGAACTATGCTCTGGATACGTTAGAGATCGCACAGGCGGACGATATCATTCGATTGAACGACGATATCATTTGTCATACCGTCTCAGGAAAACCGGTTCAGCCCAAAACACTCGGCCAAAAGAATTATGTTGATCAGATCCGCAATAAGATGATCGTCTTCG
>CADBRG010000028.1 GCA_902797015.1 uncultured Lachnospiraceae bacterium | reverse complement strand
TCAGCATCGGATGAAGCGCGCGGAAGGCAAAAAGAACAGGAAGTGGCTGGCGCTGTTGATCCTGGGGTTATTGTTTCTGGCCTGCTGGAAGCTGACAGGTCCGCCCGAGCGACAGGTTCCGGCGACAGATCAGCTGCATCCGGCTGCCACAGATGTGGTGACCGTTGCACAGGGAGATCTGACCGGTGTCGTGACAAAGGATCAGGCAGTAGAAGTGTATGCGGGGATCCCATATGCGAAGCCGCCGCTTGGAGAATTGCGGTTTTGCGAGCCGCAGGAGGCGGAGTCCTGGGAAGGAGTCCGTGCCTGTGATCATTTTGCGCCGATGGCAATGCAGAAGCGAAAATCGCCCCTGGAGGATTCTCTGTATGCAATCCTTGGCTACCACAATTATAAGATTAGTCCAAAGGATAATTACCGGGAAGCTGTCAGTGAAGACTGTCTGTACTTAAATGTCTGGAAGCCTGCAGACGCAAAGGGTGATCTGCCGGTTCTTTTCTACATACACGGCGGCTCACTGATGAATGGGCAGTCCTATTATTCTGAGATCCGCGGTGAGGATCTGGCAAAGAGAGGCATTATCGTCGTCAGCTGTTCCTATCGTCTGGGTGTGTTTGGCTATTATGCGAATGAAGATCTGGCAGCGGAATCACCCAATCATACGACAGGAAATTACGGTCTGCTGGATCAGATCCAGGCGCTTAAGTGGGTGAATGAGAATATCGAAGCCTTTGGTGGAGATCCGAATCAGATCACGATCGCCGGAGAATCCGCAGGTGCTTCGAGTGTGAATGCGCTGTGTGTTTCACCGCTTTCAAAAGGGCTGTTTCAGTATGCGATCGCAGAAAGCAGCGGAATCGTTGCAAAGCATCCGTATCATACGTTCCGTACCATGGACGATGCTCTGAAGATGGGGCAGAACATCATGGATGAAATGCATGTCTCTACGGTAGAAGAGCTGCGCGCGCTTCCGGCGGATGAGCTGATCCAGACCAGGTTTCGAAACAGTGCGATGACGGTTGACGGATATGCCATTGCAGAGCAGCCGTATCTGACGTATGAGAAGGGTGAAAACCATGAACAGGCATTGTTAAACGGATTTAACGAAAAGGAGGCAGATGCATTTCTTTTAAGTACAGAGGCGACTGCCGAGAACTATGTATCTCTTTTGCGGGAGGCATTTGGAGACTATGCAGAGGAAGCGGCCGAGATCGTTCCCGCAGACTGGCCTGCAAGAGACCAGGCATTTATCATCGATGAAGGTGGAGATGCGAAGGGGGCGCTGAATCATGCGTTCAGTGCGGCCTGGTTTAACTACAGCCATGAGAAATGGAGCAGCTATGTCGCTGAGGAGAACAGACCGGTCTATGAGTATTATTTTACGAAAACGAATCGCTCCATGAGCAACTATCATACCGGTGAGATGCCCTATGCGTACGGGAATCTATGGCGGCACAAATGGATCTATGATGAGAGTGATTTCGCACTTTCTGAGATCATGCAGCAGTACTGGGTCAACTTTGTTAAGACCGGTGATCCGAATGGAGCGGGGCTTCCTGTATGGGAGATGCGGGATCAGGAGAACCAGTATCTGAATGTGCTCGATGAAGAGATTTCTATGCAGCCGGATCCGTATCGGGCGATTTACAGTCTGATCGATCTGTATCAGGATTCGCTGACGACGCCTGAAGATTTTGAACCGGCGGAATGAGGTTTGAATGTGAAGAATTCTTTACATCCACAAAAGAATAAGCAATATATCGCGATCGATCTGAAGTCGTTTTATGCTTCTGTTGAGTGTATGGAGCTGGGGCTGGATCCGCTGACGACCAATCTCGTCGTGGCGGATGTCTCCAGGACGGAGAAGACGATCTGTCTGGCAGTATCCCCTTCTCTGAAGGCGTATGGGATTTCCGGGCGCGCCAGACTGTTTGAAGTGGTCCAGAGGGTTAAGGAGATCAATGCAAACAGGCTGCGGCAGGCAGGGCGCTTTGTCGGGAAGTCATCGAATGCAGTCGAGCTGGCAAACAATCCGGCGCTCGAAGTTGACTATATCGCAGCACCGCCGCAGATGTCACATTATATGGAGGTCAGTGCGCAGATTTACAGGATTTATTTGAAGTATATTGCGCCGGAGGATATCCATGTCTATTCGATTGATGAGGTGTTTATCGATGCGACGAATTATCTTTCCACCTATGGGATGACGGCGCATGAGCTTGCGATGACGATGATGAGGGATGTGTTAAAGGAGACCGGGATTACCGCAACGGCAGGTGTCGGGACGAATCTGTATCTTGCCAAGATCGCGATGGACATCATGGCGAAGAAGGCGGCTCCTGATGCAGACGGTGTCCGAATCGCAGAGCTTGATGAAATGAGCTACCGCAGACAGCTCTGGGATCATAAGCCGCTGACAGATTTTTGGCGTGTCGGGAAAGGCTATGCGAAAAAGCTGCATGCGGCTGGCCTTTTTACGATGGGAGATGTCGCCCGCTGTTCGATACAAAACGAGGATCTTTTGTATCAGATGTTTGGCGTCAATGCAGAGCTTCTGATCGACCATGCATGGGGATGGGAGCCTTGTACCATTGATCTTGTAAAAGCCTATGAACCGGAGGATCGGTCCTTTTCTTCGGGACAGGTTCTGATGAGCCCTTATGATTTTGATAAGGCCAGGATCATCGTGCAGGAGATGGCAGATGCGATCGCACTGGATCTTGTTGAAAAGCGTATGGTGACGGATCAGATTGTTTTGACGATCAATTTTGAGGCGTTTTCAGGGACAAATAAGGCAGAAGATTATCAGGGTGAGGTTGCAACAGACTGGTACGGGAAGAAGGCGCCAAAGCATGCGCACGGAACGGAAAATCTGGAGCGGTATACTTCATCCGGGAAGCTGATCATGGATGCAGCGCTTAGAATTTATGACAGGACGGTTGATCCGAAGCTTTTGATCCGGCGTGTTACGATCGTCGTCAATCATGTGTTAACTGAGGAAGCGGCGAAGAAGGCAGAGCAATCAGGTACCTATGAGCAGATGGATCTGTTTACGGATTATCAGGCGCTTGAAAAAGAGCGCAGGCAGCAGGATGAGGCATTGACAAAGGAGCGTCAGCTGCAGGAGGCGATGCTCTCGATCAAGAACAAATACGGAAAGAACGCAATTCTGAAGGGATTAAACCTGCAGGAAGGTGCGACAGGAAAGCAGCGAAATGAGCAGGTCGGAGGACATAAGGCATGACAGAATATC
>CADBRG010000027.1 GCA_902797015.1 uncultured Lachnospiraceae bacterium | reverse complement strand
TGTGGTGCGTCAGTGCATGGAACTGATCGCGCGCTTCACGCTTCTGGCAGCGTATTCTTATCATGCGTATAACTATTACTATAACGACGACAGCATGTATGTACACATACCGGATCCGGATCTGTCAACAGCAGAAAACCTGCTGATGATGCTCAGACCGGATCAGCACTTTACGCCGTTGGAGGCAAAGGTGTTAGACACTGCACTGATCCTGCATATGGAGCACGGCGGCGGTAACAATTCTACCTTTACAACACGTGTCGTAACGTCCTCCGGCTCAGATACCTATTCTACGATCGCGGCGGCGATGGCATCTCTTAAGGGACCTAAGCACGGTGGCGCGAATATTAAGGTTATGGAGATGATGAGCGATATCCGTGATCATGTAAAGGATTATCATGACAAGGACGAAGTCAGTGCATATCTGATGAAGATCCTGAATAAGGACGCCTTTGATAAAAAGGGACTGGTATACGGAATCGGACATGCGGTTTATACCCTTTCTGATCCGCGTGAGCTGGTCTTTAAAAAATATGTAGAGGAGCTTGCGGCAGCAAAAGGCCGGGAGCTTGATCTTGCGTTGTATCAGAATGTCGAAGAGATCGCACCGGAGTTGTTATCGAGAAGGCGGAGTTCGCCGAAAAAAGCGTGCCCGAACGTCGATTTCTACAGCGGATTTGTTTATGATATGCTGGGCATCCCGCAAGAGCTTTATACGGCAATCTTTGCGGTTGCAAGAATCGTAGGCTGGAGTGCGCACCGGATTGAAGAGCTGGTATGTACGGATAAGATTATCCGCCCGGCATATATGAGTATTATGAAGGAACTGGAATGAAACAGGTCAAGTTTAAGAAAACATGGCTGAAGGTCATTTTTGTCGTCGTGCTGCTGTTGATCATTGCGTATACATTTCGCAATCAGGCAGGCGACATTCTGTCAGAACTTGAGCACACACCATTGCATATCATACTTGCGATCCTGGCTTCGTCTGTGATCTATCTTCTGATCGAGTCCTGGATCACGTATTCGCTTGCAATCCGGTATAATCCGGAGTTTAAATTCCGTCAGGCGATCTACAATGCATTTATGGTCTGCTTTTACAGGCTTTCTACGCTGGGAAGTGGAAATGGCGTGGCTGCGGTATATAACCTTGGCCAGCATGGAATTGAATATTCAGAAGCGATCGGTCTTTACATGGTGCAGTATGTCATGCACAAGATCAGCATTGCGATCTTCAGTGGAATCTTCTTTCTGGTCAACTGGCATTTTATGTGGACCAACTTCAGAGACTACGGAATCCTGCTGATCGCAGCATATGGCCTGACGGTGCTCATTTGTATCGGCCTGATCCTGTTTGTTGTTTCAAAATGGTTTCACGGGGTCATTTTAAACGTTGGACAGAAGTTCAACAAGAACGGCAAGCTGGACGGGGCATTGATGAAGCTTGAGACCAATGCGCAGATCATGGAAGTCTCTACGACCCGCCTGATCAAGGACAAAAAGCTTTTGCTCGTCATGATCTTAAAGAACCTGGTCAAGTTCGTCTTTTGGTACGGGATTCCGTTCCTGATCGTATTCGGAGACGGGGATCTGTCATTGGTAAATTCGCTTTCGATCACTTCACTGGCCGTGATGACGGCAGCTGTCATTCCGACACCTGCAGGAATCGGTGCGGTCGAATTTGTTATGACCGGACTCTTTAGTGTCGTTGTCGGCGTCAATCGTGCCGGCGCGATCACGATTCTTTATCGGATCGCGACGTTTATCTTCCCGTTTGCGGCAGGCGGCGTAGCAATCCTGCTGCACAGATTTTTCGCGAGAAAACGTGGCAAGAAGCATCAGAAGATGAAAGTCGGAAAATTTGAATAAGATAGCTTGTGTATCTGTATATGACATGCTATACTTGACTTGTTCCGGTTAGCGGAAAGAAACTTAATAGTAAAACAGTAATCTTCAGGGATGGGTGCAATTCCCTACCGGCGGTAAAGCCCGCGAGCGCCTGCGTATGCAGGAGGCAGATCCGGTGAGATTCCGGGGCCGACAGTACAGTCTGGATGGAAGAAGAGTCGTTGTTTTTGAATGTTTTTATAATGGAATGATCGGCGTACCCTGAGGATTTTCGGGGTACGTTTTTTATGCAGAAAAAAGAAGACTACATGCGCCGGGCACTGGAACTGGCAAAAAGAGGAGAAGGATATACCTCACCGAATCCGATGGTCGGATGCGTGGTTGTCAAAGACGGACGCATCATCAGCGAGGGCTGGCATGAAAGATACGGTGAATACCATGCAGAACGAAATGCACTGCTTCGCTGCAAGGAGGATCCGACAGATGCGGATCTGTATGTGACTCTGGAACCCTGTTGCCATTACGGGAAGACGCCGCCATGTACCGAGATCATCATCGAAAAAAAGATCGGCCGCGTCTTTGTGGGAAGCATGGACAGCAATCCGCTCGTGGCAGGAAAAGGCGTACAGATCCTGCGGGATGCTGGGATCGAGGTCGAGACAGGGATCCTTGCGGAAGAATGCCGCAGGCTGAATGAAGTCTTTTATCACTATATGGAAACCGGCATGCCGTATTGCGTGATGAAATACGCGATGACACTTGACGGCAAGATTGCCTGTGTGACAGGAGATTCCAAATGGGTGACAGGAGAAGCGGCAAGGGAGCATGTGCACCTTTTGCGAAAGCGCTACAAGGGCATCCTTGTCGGGATCGGTACCGTATTGGCGGATGATCCGATGCTAAACTGCAGAATAGAAGAAAATGTTGACCCGGTCAGAATCGTCTGCGATTCTTCTCTGCAGATTCCGGAAGAGGCGCAGCTTGTGAAAACGGCAAAAGACATTCCGACGATTGTTGCCTGCTGTGCGTCCCGGACGGATTCGGAGGCCGCGCGGCAGAAAAAGCAGGTGCTGGAGGCTGCAGGTGTGAAGGTACTTGTGCAGGAGAAGACCGACCGTGTCGATCTGAAAGACCTGATGAAAGCATTGGCAGCAGAAAAAATCGATAGCATTTTGATCGAGGGCGGCGCCGGGATCCATGCCTCTGCATTGGAAGCAGGGATCGTTAATAAGGTTTATGCCTATATCGCAGGAAAACTGGTCGGTGGAAAAGAAGCACCGACACCAATCGGCGGAACAGGGATCCTGAAAATGGCGGACGCCGTCAAATTGAGCAGTATGGAAGTAGAAAGATTCGGAGAAGATATCTGCATCAGCGGATATGTAGAATCATAAGAGTGACGGAGAGCAGAACAGCTTAAGAATAGAAAGGAACCGGTATGTTTACAGGTTTGATAGAGGAAGTAGGAGAAATCCAGAGCATTCAGAGAGGCAGCCGCTCCTGCGTACTGACGATCGGGTGCAAGACCGTCCTTGAAGGCAGCAAGATCGGCGACAGCATCGCGGTAAACGGTGTCTGCCTGACCGTGACGACAATGGGCGGGAGCTATTTCACGGCAGATGCAATGCCGGAAACACTCAACCGCAGTTCCCTCGGGATCTTATCACCGGGCAGTGTCGTTAATTTAGAGCGCGCGATGCCGGCAAACGGCAGATTTGGCGGGCATATCGTATCCGGACATATTGACGGAACGGGAACCATCCGCGAGATCAAACGCGATGACAACGCAGTCTGGTACACAGTGGCGGCAGATTCCGGTCTGCTCCGCTATATCGTAGAGAAGGGATCGATCACGATCGACGGAATCAGTCTGACCGTTGCATATGTGGACAATGCTGTTTTTAAAGTGTCGATCATCCCGCATACACAGGCGGTCACATCACTGAGAGAGCGGCGCGTCGGAGATATCGTAAATCTGGAGTGCGATATCATCGGAAAATATGTGGAGAAGCTTATGAAGCCCGCTGAGACAGCTTCCACAGCATCCGGTGCGAAAGAAGCAGGATCGGGCGAAGGAATTACGTTAGATTTTCTGTTGAAAAACGGATTCTAAGATAAATCATCAGAACTTTAGCCAAAGGAGGATATGATATATGGCAAAAGAAGTTGGGACAATTGAGCAGGCCTTAGACGACCTGCGCGCGGGAAAGGTCATCTTAGTCATCGATGATCCGGAACGTGAAAACGAAGGCGATCTGATCTGTGCAGCAGAATTTGCGACACAGGAAAACGTCAACTTTATGGCAACCGATGCCAAGGGACTGATCTGTATGCCGATGAGCGCAGACTGGTGTGACAAGCTCGGATTAGAGCAGATGGTCGTACATAACAGTGACAATCACGGCACTGCATTTACCGTGTCAATCGATCATATCGATACCACGACCGGCATCTCTGCGGCAGAACGTTCCTATACGGCAATAAAGACCGTTGAAGAAGGGGCAAAACCGGCAGATTTCCGTCGCCCGGGACATATGTTCCCGTTGCGCGCAAAAGACGGCGGCGTACTGGTTCGCGACGGCCATACCGAGGCGACGGTCGACCTGATGAAACTGGCCGGATTAAAACCGGTCGGACTTTGCTGTGAGATCATGCGGGAAGACGGTACGATGATGCGTACCACAGAGCTTCTTGAGTTCGCAGATCAGTATGATCTGACCGTGATCACAATCGAGGATCTGATCCGTTACCGCTTAAATCATGAGAGTCTTGTACGACGTGAAGCAGAAGCGAAGCTGCCGACGAAATATGGAGATTTCCGCATCTATGGTTATGAAAACCGCATCAACGGTGATCACCATGTTGCACTGGTAATGGGCGATGTCGGAAATGGCGAACCGGTCCTTTGCCGTGTACACTCCGAGTGTCTGACAGGTGATGTGTTCGGATCTGCCCGTTGCGATTGTGGTGACCAGTTGCAGGAAGCGTTGAAAGAGATCGCAAAAGAAGGCCGTGGAATTCTCTTATATCTGCGTCAGGAAGGCCGCGGAATCGGTCTGATCAATAAGCTCAAAGCATATGAACTGCAGGAGCAGGGCTATGATACGGTAGAAGCCAATATCATGTTAGGCTTCCCGGCAGACAAACGTGACTACGGTGTCGGCGCACAGATCTTACGAGACCTCGGTGCAAGAGATCTGCGGATCCTGACCAATAACCCGACCAAGATCACAGGTCTTGCAGGATATGGTATCAAAATCGTTGAGCGTGTACCGATCCAGATCAAAGCGCAGAAATTCGATTACAGATATCTGAAAACCAAGCAGGAAAAAATGCACCACATGACCAATTACGAATAAAAAACAGGAGGAAACCATCATGAGAACATTAGAGGGAAAAGTAGTAGCCGGTGAGGTGAAAATCGGAATCGTTGCAG
>CADBRG010000026.1 GCA_902797015.1 uncultured Lachnospiraceae bacterium | reverse complement strand
ATCTCTTCTTTTAAGATGGAGATAATATCGTGCGAACTAATTGCGCCCATCTTACTCACCTCCTGCTAACTTGTTACGCAAACCTGCAATTCTTCCGCGAAGACTCCAGTCGTATTCACTTCCTTCAACTTCCAGAACAAATCCGCCGATCAGGGATGTATCCTCTTCCATTACAAGATTCACATCCTTTGTTCCATACTTGTCACAGAGAAAAGCTTTCATTTCCTTTTCCTGTGTCTCGTTTGGCGGCGTAACATAACGCAGCTTTGCGTCCAAAACCTGCTGATGTTCGTTCACATACTGCTGATAGCCCTCTACGATCTCCGGGAAAAACTCCATATCCGCCTGACGGCAGAGAACCTTTAACAGATTTCTGCTCTGTTCCGGAAAGATCCGGTCGATCGCAGCATATTTCTGCTCATTATATACGGCAGGGCTTTTCAGAATGCCTGCCAGACACGGTTCCGCATCGTAGATCTCCAAAGCCTCATTCATGACCTCTACAGGCATCTCCAATGCACCCAGCGCCTTTACATATTTATTCGCTGTTATTGTCATTCGCTTTTACCTGCTTTCGTCAAGAACTCGTTATAAAGCTTCTCATTTGTCTCAGCATTGCTGGCGCCGCCAATGATCTTGGCTGCTGCAAGCAGTGCAAGCTCTCTTACTTCAGCCTGTGCGTCCTTCATCGCTTTTTCGCGTTCCTGCTCAATGGTTTCATTGGCTTTCTTGATAATATTTTCAGACTCTGCCTTTGCCTCATTTACAATACGCTCATATTCAGCGTCTGCACGGCCTCTGGCATCTTCCACGATCTGACGTGCTTCAATCTTTGCATTCGCCAGAGAGTCTTCATATTCTTTCTGGAGAGAAAGTGCTTTCTCTTTCTCTTCCCTAGCCTGTTTGAACTTGCTGTTGATAGAATTCTTTCTGTCATCCAGCGTCTTCTGCACACGATTGTACAGGAACTTGCGATAAATCAGATACAGAACGATCAGGTTTACAATTGTCCATACAATGGTCAAATTAAAACTTATCATGTTCTGCCTCCTGTGCCCGCCTTCTGTCTGTTACAAGACATGCGGGCTGCATTGCATTATCTTAATGTTCTCTGTACACCCGATTATGCCATTACCAGGATCAGAATAGCTACTACCAGACCATAGATAGCGGTTGCCTCTGCAAGTGCACAACCAAGGATCATGGTGGTCATGATTCTTCCGCCTGCCTCAGGCTGTCTTGCTGTAGCTTCTACCGCTCCTGCGGTTGCGTTACCGATACCAATACCTGCACCAATACATGCGAGTGCTGCAATACCTGCGCCAATAGCTGTTACTGACATAACATTTTCTCCTTTTTACTCTTTTTACTTTTTGTACAAGTTGTTTGTTGCTTTGTTGCTGACAGATCGATCCGGGATCTGCCTTTTCATTTGTGTCACTCTGCTTCGAGGTCTTCTGTAGCCTCACCGATATACAGTGAAGTCAGGAATGCAAAAATGAATGCCTGAAGCAATCCGTCAAAGATATCGAAATACAGACCTGCAATGGCCGGTACAACGACCGGAACTGCGATATGGATCAGTTCCATAATAACGAATCCGCCTAACATGTTACCGAAAAGTCGCATGCTCAGCGAGAACAGACGGATGAAGATATCCAGGATATTGAACGGTAACATCATCATTGTCGGATGCTTAAATGATTTTAAGAACCCGCCGAATCCTCTTGCGCGAATGTTCGCGAACTCTACCAGAAAGATCGACATCAAAGCCATACCTACGGTAATGTTCAGGTCCTTCGTCGGCTGTGCAAACCCAAATAGCGGCAACAGGTTCATAACAGCGATGAACATAACAAGGAACATGAAATAAGGAACATATCCCTTGGCGTTCGGACCAACAAGACGACCGAAAAATCCCTTGAATTTTTCATGTGCCCACTCTAATGCAAGCTGTCCTTTTCCCGGATTTTCTACACTTAGTTTTCTCGTTGCGAGAAGCATAAAGACGATGATCACTGCCATGGCGATCCACATAACTACCAGCGACTCCTGAATCTTAATACCGCTGCCGATTGGAATCGTAAACAATGTCTTCACTTCAAGACCCGCAGAGATTTCTTCTTGAATGTTTCCCGTATCCGGTCACCTCCCCCTTTTTTTAATTTTGTAGTTGAAGCCACTTTCCGCTATAAAGCTAAACTTCCCCTTATAACTGTTAAAATAACAATCATGTTTTTATTTTAGTGCAACAGAGCAAAAAGTCAATGAATTTTTAATAATTGCGTCATACAAAATTTATTTCATTAATGCATCAACATCTTCCAGTAATCACGAATCTGCATAACAAAAACAGAGACCGCATGACTGCGATCTCTGCATGTTCTCTATGCTGTTGTCTCTATGATTCGGAACCGTCCGAATCGTTTCCCTCTGTCAGATCATCTGTATCAAAATCTTCAATCTCATCCATCACCGGCGCATCATTGTGCTCACTGTATTTTATCTTTGAAATGATCTTCTTTTGTTTCCGTCTCCTGTGCGCTCTCCGGATCGAAAGGATGATGACCACGATGATCACAACCAGGATCGCAAGACCGGTCAGAGACTTGAGCATACCAAGCTCTTCCACCAGTGATTTTACCTGGGCGATAAAACCGTCCAGACCGGACATATGCTCGATTTCCTCAATCGCAGACCCGGCATCGGGGAGGATCTGCTTTGCGTCCTCTGTTGTGACAAGAATCCCAGTCCGCCCCACTTCATTTCCGCCATAGGTATAAATGACTTCGCCGGTCTGGCTGCCGTCATCTGCCGTGGTATAGACCACTTCCGGAGTCACATCATTGATTGTCACTCCATTCGGCAATGTCAGCATTGCTTCCGGATTGATCTCGGCACTTACGATCTCCTTGCCTTCCGGAACGGTGTAGCCTTCCGTCAAGGCAGCCTGATCCAGTCTGGTCTCGTTTTCCTTAATATTGACATTTGAGAAGTTCGCAAAGCCGTATTCAAACAGCGCCTGCGTTTCGGTATACTGCGCATCTCCTCTGGAACGGAGCACAACACAGGCCAGGCGATGACCATCCTTCTCCGCATAAGTTACAAGCGTATGCAGTGCCGCCTTGGTATATCCTGTCTTACCTGCAGTGGCAGGTTCATAAAGATACTGATCCGTCTTCTTTCCGCAGATCATCTTATGATGATTGTACATCAGAACTTCTTCATCCTGCATGTTGGTTGCAGGAATGCGGTATTCTTCCGTACCCGCGATCTGACGGAATGTCTCGTTCTGATATGCTTCCCGTGCGATCTTTGCCAGATCCCTCGCAGTCGTTACATGCTCTTCATCCGGCAGACCGTTCGGATTCATAAAATGCGTATTCGTGCAGCCAAGAAGTGCCGCGCGGTCATTCATCATCTGCACAAATGCATCATAATCACCGCCTGTCACATGCTCTGCCAGTGCATATGCGCACTCATTCGCCGACGCGAGCATCAGTGCGTACATACACTGCTCTACCGTCAGCTGTTCGCCTTCCATTCTCCAGATACCGGATCCTTCGGTATTGTTGACCGCATCCGCGGAAAATGTGACCACGTCATCCATGGATGCATTTTCCAGCACAAGCATCGCCGTCATGATCTTTGTCGTGCTCGCCGGATAATCCTGCGCATCTGCATTTTTTTCGTATAGTGCAACGCCGGTATCCAGATCGATCAGGATCGCCTTGTCAGACCAGAGTGCGTCCGGTCCCACCGGCCAGCTGACGCCCTGCTCTGTCGCACGGATCTCAAGATCATTCTGCGGCCCTTCCGGCAAAACTTCTTCTTCCGCTTCTGCCGAGCTGTCTTCCTCTTCTTCCTCGGCCGCCCATGCAGTTGCCGGCATCAGATAAGCGCCTGACGAAAACGCAAGCAGGGCTGCAAAAAGAAGGATCAGAAAACTGTATTTTCTCTTTTTTTCTCTTCTTACCATATAAATCTCCTAAAAACGCACTCCCTAGTATAACTTGCTTTTGCATTTTCGTCAAAGTCTATCACTTTTTACGCAAAAACCTCCGGCGGGCAGATGTGCCGGCCGGAGGTCTTCGTTCTAAAATGTTTGTCGATGAAAGGATCAGAAATCTGTAAAGTTCTTTTCTTTTCTCTTCTCAAGGAAAGCGGTCATACCTTCTGTCTTATCATGTGTCGAGCAGGTAATACCAAACAGGTTCGCTTCGTATTCAACCGCATTCTTGATATCCATATCGTATCCGTTGTTGATCGCTGCTTTTGCGATTGCAACAGCATAGCTTGCGTTCCGTGCGATCTTGCCTGCAAGCTTCTTAGCCTGTGCCATCAGTTCATCTGCCGGATATACATGATTTACCAGACCGATTCTGTATGCTTCCTGTGCATCAATGTTGGTGCATGCGAAGATCATTTCCTTTGCACGTCCCATACCGATCAGACGAGCCAGACGCTGTGTGCCGCCGAATCCCGGGATGATGCCCAGGCCTGTCTCAGGCTGTCCGAACAGAGCATTTTCAGAAGCCAGACGAATATCGCAGGCCATGCTGATCTCGCAGCCGCCACCGAGTGCGAAACCGTTCACTGCTGCGATCGTAACCTGACGCATATTCTGCAGTTTGAAGAACGGCTCAGCTGCGCGCATGCCGAATGCACGTGCATCCGCTGCACTGAAATTAACCATCTCAGAAATATCAGCGCCGGCAACAAAGGATTTCTCTCCTGCACCTGTCAGGATCAGAACCTTGATGTCGTCATTTGCCTCAACCTCTGTCAGGCATTCGTTCAGCTCTGTCAGCGTCTCGCTGTTCAACGCATTCAGCGCTTTCGGGCGATTGATCGTCAGTACGGCGATTGGGCCATCCACTTCAAGAATCAGATTGTTCATGACAATTCCTCCTTTTTCATTCCGATACTAAATAAAAACCTTGACCATAGTATACACCTTAATATTTAATCTTTAAAGTCTTTTTGTGAAAAAAATGTCAAAGATTTTGGTTTTGGTCCAATCTGTAGATTCAAATCCGGTTTTTCTGATTGATTTTCTTTTCTTATCTGCGGAAATCAGATAAACTGTTTTCATACTGATTATTAAAAATAGGGAAAGGACAAGTCATGAGATATCCGAACTTTTTATCCGAAAACGGAACCATCGGTTTCATTGCTCCATCGTTTGGCTGTAACATCGAGCCATATCAATCTGCTTTCAAAAATGCGCTGAAAACATTTCAGGAGAAAGGCTATCAGACGAAACTCGGCCCGAACTGCTTTGAAGGCAGTGGCATCGGCATCAGCAACACACCCGAAAAATGCGCACAGGAGTTTATGGATGCCTGGCAGGACGGGGATTCTGATATTCTGATCTCCTGTGGTGGTGGTGAGCTGATGTGTGAAATTTTGCCATACGTCGATTTTGACATAATAAAAAATACCCCTGCCAAATGGTTTGAGGGATATTCGGATAATACCAACCTTGCATTTTTACTGGCCACGATCTGTGATACGGCTGCCATCTACGGTCCATGTGCGCCGGCATTCGGCATGGAACCCTGGCATGCGTCTCTGGAAGATGCGTTTTCCATTCTGACGGGGGATTCCGCCTGCAAAGCTGACACAGAAGGTGGTGCCATATCTTTCACCGTCCGGGGCTTTGATCTTTATGAAATCGAAAGCCTGAAGGATGAAGAACATCCACTTGTGCCCTATCATGTCACACAGCCTGTCATCCGCAAACGCTTCCCGGATAATGATACCGCATTTTCCGGGCGTCTCGTCGGCGGCTGTCTGGATATCCTGTGCATGCTCTGTGGCACAAAATATGATCAGGTCAAAGCTTTTAACGAGCGCTATGCAGACGATGGCGTGATCTGGTTCCTGGAAGCCTGCGACTTGAATGTCCTTTCGATCCGCCGTGCGATCTGGCAGCTCGATCAGGCCGGCTGGTTTTCCAATGCCAAAGGCTTTCTGATCGGCCGTCCGTTAAACGGCGAAGCGCTGTTTGGGCTTGACCAGTATGACGCTGTCACAAAGATTCTCGAAAAATATAATGTCCCGATCCTGATGGATCTTGACATCGGACACCTGCCGCCGATGATGCCACTCATCGAAGGAAGTATGGCAGATGTGAAGATGACAGGGAACGATCTGTCGATCACAATGCATTTGATCTGACAACAATCATAAGAAAAGCAGCGGTCATTTGATTGATCCGCTGCTTTTTATTACCTACTCTATTTGTCTTTTAACTCCACCGTCACAACCGATCCGTGCTTCACAAGCTTTAATGACTTCAGGCCGCCGATCAGATCCGACAGCGAACTCTTATTGTAATTGCTGATGTCAAAGTCTGCCCAACGGTTTTGCAGCTTGCTGCCGATCTCGCCAAGTGTTGTCTCTTTGTCTTTATTATTGTTTGCAATGATGATGCCGCGCACACGGCGCTCGATCGTACGAAGGGAAATGATATTGCGGGTGTCACGTTCAGGCGTCTTGCCCTTCTCTTTTTCCGCTTCCTTTTTCATTGCGGAAAGATTGATAAACTTGTTATATGCCGCAATCAGCGCATTCGGGGTTTTCTCTTCGCCCATGCCGATCACCATCATGTTTTCTTCCCGCAGGCGGCTTGCCAGTCTCGTGAAATCACTGTCGCTTGACACGATACAGAACCCGTCCACCTTTCCGGTATAAAGAATATCCATCGCATCTATGATCAGAGAAGAATCTGTAGAATTCTTTCCTGTTGTGTTGCTGTACTGCTGGATCGGTGTGATAGAGTTCTCCAGAAGAACACGTTTCCACTTTGTCGCTTCCGGGCGGGTCCAGTCACCGTAGATCCGACGATAGGTCGTCACACCTTCCTCATTGATCTTATCTAGTATAATATCGATATAGTCTGCTGATACGTTATCTGAATCGATCAGCAGCGCGATTCGTTTTTCATCCATAATTATCTCATCTTTCTATTATCATTTTACAAATCGGATTCCCCATCTCTGAGAACTTCTGCTCATACTCTGTCATGACATTGCCTTCATTT
>CADBRG010000025.1 GCA_902797015.1 uncultured Lachnospiraceae bacterium | reverse complement strand
TTGAGATCCTGGCAGAAAATTCGGAGTATGCAATCGTTCAGACAGGATCTGATTACGGTCTGTCGATGTATGATCATATTGCCTTAGAAGGTGATGAAATCAAAGAGGGCGACCTGATCAAATAACAGGAGTATGTTTTGGTTACAGAGAATTTAGCAAATGTAGAAAAGAAAATTGAAGATGCATGTGCGCGGGTAGGCAGAAGCAGGGATGAGGTTACGCTGATCGCAGTCAGCAAGACAAAGCCGATTCCATTGCTTGAGGAGGCTTACCGGGCGGGCGCGCGTGATTTTGGTGAGAATAAAGTGCAGGAGATGATGGATAAGATTCCGGTGCTCCCGGATGATATCAACTGGCATATGATCGGTCATCTTCAGCGAAATAAAGTCAAATATCTGATTGGAAAAACAACACTGATCCATTCCGTAGACAGCCTGCGTCTGGCAGAAGAGATCAGCCGGCTTTCCGAAAAAAACAATGTTTTGACAGATATTCTGATCGAAGTGAATATTGCGGAAGAAGAGAGTAAATTCGGCACATCGCGGGATGAGGCCATTTCTCTTGTAGAGGCGGTTTCAGCACTCCCGGGAATCCGGATCTGCGGTCTGATGACGATCGCACCATATGTTGAGGATCCCGAGGACAATCGGAAATATTTCCGTGAAATCAAAAAATTATCGGTTGACATTGCGAATAGAAACATTGATAATGTTTCTATGAGTATTCTGTCTATGGGTATGACCGGGGACTACGAGGTTGCGATTGAAGAAGGTGCCACGATGGTCCGTGTTGGAACAGGAATATTCGGAGAAAGAGATTATAATAAGTAGTAGAAGAAGCGAAGAAGAGAAACGGAGATGTTATAAGCTATGGGTATGATGGATAAATTCCTTAATGCAATGAAGTTAAATGTAGATGATGAAGAATATTATGATGATGAGTTTTATGATGATGTAGACGATTATTACGGAGAAGAGCCTGTCCGTCAGGAGCGTCCTGCCAGAACAAGCCGTCTTTCCAGATCCAGTGCACCGGCACGTGAGGATCGTTTTGAAGATCAGACAGCATCTTCCTCTGCAGCACGCGGAGGCTCCAGAAGCTCATCCAAGATCACACCGATGCGTTCCAACCGTAAGATGCCGAGCGGTACAGGCGGGATGGAAGTATGCGTGATCAAGCCGAAATCAGTAGATGATGCACGTGAGATCTGCGAGACACTCTTAGAGCATCGTACGGTTATCCTGAATCTGGAAGGTCTTGATCTTGAGATCGGCCAGAGAATCATCGATTTTACTTCAGGTTCCTGCTTCGCAGTCAGCGGAAGCCTGCAGAAGGTGTCTAATTATATCTTTATTGTTACACCGAATAATGTAGATATTTCCGGTGATTTCCAGTCACTGGTAAGTGCTTTTGATGTATCCTCTTTCCAGATGGATATCTAAAAGCATGATTTTGGTATGATAATTAAAAGAGTCAGTCAGATTACTCTGACTGGCTTCTTTTCAGTTAAATGAAAAAGAGGTAACGATTCGTGTCGACATCAAAAACAACCGGATCAAAAAAAGCTGTTACCTGGATCGTCGGAGTCATTCTTTTTGTTGTTTTATTGTATTTAGACCGGTTCAGTAAGCAGATGGCGGTGTTGCATTTAAAAGATCAGCCACCATATGAACTGATCCCGAATGTATTTATTTTGCAATATCTCGAAAACCATGGCGCGGCTTTTGGAATCCTCCAGGGACAAAGAGGCTTCTTTCTTTTGATCACAGTCATCATTTTGCTGATCATTGTGATCCTTTACATCAGGATTCCCTATACGAAACGGTTTCTGCCGCTTCGCTTTCTTGCGGTCCTGATCGTAACGGGAGCCATCGGCAATTTTATTGACCGCTTCCAGCAGGGATATGTGGTAGATTTCTTTTATTTCTGCCTGATCAATTTCCCGATTTTTAACGTTGCGGACATTTATGTAACAGGTGCTGCCATTGCATTGGTTGTCTTTTTGATCTTTATCTACAAAGAAGATGATCTCACAGAGCTTGGCAATGCATTAAAGCCCGGGAAAAAGAAGAACAGCAATCAGAACGGCTGATAAACAGGGATGAGCGAAGTGTATGGAAAATGAGACTTTTACACTGCAAAGCTTCGAGGCCGGTGATGAACAGGCGGATATGCGGCTGGATAAGCTGCTTGCTGTAGTATATCCCGATGAGTCGAGAAGTTTTTTTCAAAAACTGATCAAAAGCGGTGATGTCATGGTCAACGGAAAGGATCAGGTGAAGTCTAGCCTGACGATCCAGGCGGGAGACCTGATCGAAGTCAGGATCCCTGCCGCAAAATCTGTTGCCATTCTGCCGGAAGATATCCCGCTTGATATCTTATATGAAGATGACGATGTCCTGGTTGTTAACAAGCCCAAAAATATGGTGGTGCATCCGGCACCGGGGCATTATACCGGGACGCTTGTCAACGCAATCCTTTATCATTGCAGAGATTCTCTTTCCGGGATCAACGGGGAGATCAGACCCGGTATCGTGCACCGCATCGACAAAGACACGACAGGTGCCCTGATCGTCTGTAAAAATGATCATGCACATAAAAATATTGCAGAGCAGATCAAGGCACACAGTGTTACACGCGTCTATAACGGGATCCTGCAGGGGACGTTAAAAGACGAAGAGGGTACTGTAAGGGGCGCCATCGGAAGAGATCCGAACAATCGTCTGCGCATGGCAATCAATGAAAAAAACGGCAAGCCCGCGGTCACACATTATCATGTGCTTGCACAGAATAACGGATATTCGCTCTGCGAATTCCGGCTCGAGACAGGTCGGACCCATCAGATCCGTGTGCATATGGCAAGTCTTGGCCATCCGCTTCTCGGTGATCCGCTATATGGACCGAAGAATCCGCCCGTGAAGCATTTAGAGGGCCAGTGTCTGCATGCAAAGACCATCGGATTTATGCATCCGACAACCGGAGAATATGTAGAGGTCGAAGCACCCTGGCCTGATTATTTTCAGGCGCTTTTAAAACGGTTTGAACTGATCGGTTGAAGCCGGTTTTCATCTGCCATTCATGGATATGGGTGGCAGATTTTTTTGATTTTTGTTATAATAAAAAAGGTTTTTATTTATTACTTTAAAGTGGAGAAAAGTTATGGATCATATTGCAATTGCCATCGGCAGAGAGTTCGGCAGCGGCGGTAAGGAAATCAGTATAAAGCTGGCCGAACGACTGGGAATCAAATGTTATGATAACGAGCTTCTTGCAGCTGTCGCACATGAAAGCGGCCTGTGTGAGGAAGTGATCAAAGAGAGCGATGAAAAGCCGGCGCGCAGCTTTTTCCATGCGATATCAACGAATTCGTATCATATGACGAATTACAGCATGACGACGTTTTCGGAGCTGCCCTTAAATCATAAGGTATTTCTTGCGCAATTCGACACGATCCGCGCGATCGCCGAACGGGAATCCTGTGTGATCGTAGGCCGGTGTGCGGATTACGCACTTTCTGAGAACCCGAATTGTATGAGCGTGTTTATTCATGCGGATATGGATTTCCGCCTCTCACGGGTGAAGAAGGATATCGACATGGATGATGTGAAGTTAAAAGATTACATCCTGAAAGCCGATAAAAAGCGTGCAAATTACTATAACTATTATTCGGGAAAGAAATGGGCAGATTCGAGAAGCTACGACCTGTGTCTTGACAGCTCAAAGCTCGGAATCGAGAAAAGTGTAGACATGATCATCGAATACGCACGCACACGTTTTCCGGAGATGAATCTGTAATATATATTAGTTAATAACAAAACTAAAATAATAGGAATGGAAGGAAATTGATATGACAACAGCAGTAAGATATTATTCAAGATCAGGTAACACGAAAGCAGTAGCAGAAGCAATCGCAGAGGCTGCAGGCGTTCAGGCAATTTCGGTTGATGCAGCTGATGCAGCAATCAATGAGCCGGTTGATGTATTGTTCCTCGGCGGCGCGCTGTATAAATACGGAATCGATGATCATATGAAGGCTTATCTGGAAACACTTAATAAAGAGATGGTCGGAAAAGTTGCAGTTTTTTCAACATCATGGTTCTCAAAGCATGCAATCGATCTGATCAAGAATGGTGCTGCAGAGAAAGGCATCGAAGTGGTTTCCGATTCACTGTATGTCAGAGGTAAGCCAAATGATGCGCAGAAGGCGAAAGCTGCAGAATTTGCGAAAAAGAATATCTGAGGAAACAATACTATGGTTGAGATTTCAGGTATAAATCATTTTGCGATCAGTGTAGGGGACTTAGAGGAATCCATAGACTGGTATCATCGTGTTTTCGGATTTGAAGTCTTTGATCGATCTGAAATACCCGGGACAGGGATTAAAGTGTGTCATATGGCAGGCCATGGCCTGATTTTGGAAATTTTTTGCCCGCCGGGCGGGAATAACCTGCCGGAGGATCGGAAAGTCCCAAATCTCGATCTTCAGACCAATGGAAACAAACACATTTCATTCGGTGTCGCAGATGGGAAAAAGGCAAAGGAAGAACTGATCGCACACGGCGTTGAGATTGTCTTTGAAGCACTGGTAGATAACACCTATGGTATTTTCATCCATGATAATACCGGAAATCTGATCGAGATCTTCGAAGAAGCAGGACCGTGGTGGGATAAGATCAAAAAGCTATTATAAGGGCCTTGGAGACACAACTATTCGCAAAAGACAGCTTTAACGAATAGTTGCACGGGTTTTTGAGGATATCAGGCTATATATGGCCTGCCCAATGCAACGTATTCGTTAAAGCTGTTTACGTATCTATATCTTTTCATATTCCATATGCTTTCCTGATTTGATCTATTATCTTTTACATTCGGTTCCATATGGAATTGTTTTCCGTTTATTGTATGTTCGAAATCTTATTTTTAATGACAATCGATCCCTTTGTTCTCTGGTTCAAATAATTCTATAATATTTTTGGCGTTTTCGTGATGCTCAACCCTATA
Organism: uncultured Lachnospiraceae bacterium; assembly: GCA_902797015.1. Lineage (GTDB taxonomy): Bacteria > Bacillota > Clostridia > Lachnospirales > Lachnospiraceae > SY8519. The sequence continues at coordinate 262 of CADBRG010000025.1, read as the reverse complement.
ATTCCACGTTGAGACTTCTGAAAACGCCATTTTTATTTTGGCTCGTTATTGTTTTTCGTATGATTATATTTGTTACAACGATGGATTATTATAAATGGACCTTTTTAGATAGATGCGATCAAAAAGGTCCATTTTTCTTGAAGATTTCTATGTGGTTTGGACCTTTTAAAGCATATTCTTGCTGTTATGAAGTGACCTTTGTCAAGAGGTAAATCGAGAAGCTAACAAAGTTTTCTTGACGGTCACATTTGTCTGATCTGTC